>JAPKBM010000039.1 GCA_026421205.1 Planctomycetota bacterium | reverse complement strand
AGCACCTTGGGCGACGTCAGCCCTCCATTGCGCCGTTTGCTGAATCACATCATCCTGTGAAAGGGATGTGGCCCACTCCTTGTGCAGGTCGATCTTTTGAATTGCCTTTCGGTATTTCTGCACCACACGCGCATTTCGTGACCCAAAAATACGATTCAGCCCACGCCCCAAGGCGTGACCAACTTGGCCGAATGAGTCACTCAGGGTGTCGAGGTCAACCATACGCGAGGTATTCTAAAGGCTTGGCCACTCTAACGAGCCAATCAGCGTTTGAATTGTGGATCCATCTTCCTTGAGCAATGCCCGTAAATCTTGAGCAATTTTTGAAAGCAAGTCAGGAGTTCGGAAAGCTGCCGTTCCAATCTGCACTGCCGAAGCACCGGCGACCATGAAATCAAGAACGTCCTTTGCGGAAGCTGCCCCCCCGCTCGCCACTATTGGGATTTCAACAGCCTGAGCACTCTCATAAACAAAGCGTAAAGCTAAGGGGCGAATTCCACTTCCGGAAACGCCCCCGAAGCCGCGACCTAACTGAGGCTGTCTCGTCCGCCAATCCACCAGCAAGCCAAGAAAAGTGTTCGAGACCGTCAGAGCATCGGCCCCCGCTTGCTCCGCGGCCTGCGCAAACGGCACAATGCTTTCCACATTGGGAGAGAGTTTGGCCCAAAGTGGCTTTTCCGTAACGACGCGGCATGCAGCAACAACCTGGGCTAGGGCAATTGGGTCTGTCGCAAAGCGAGTGCCGCCCTCCACGTTCGGGCAAGAGAGATTGAGCTCAATGCCTTCGACCCCCTCCATTTCCGAAAATGCAATGGTCATTTCGACGTACTCCTCCAGGGTATGCCCCCCTGCGTTCGCAATCACGGGGACCGCTATTTGCGCCAATTCAGGGGCAACCTTGTCACGCCAATAATGAAGTCCTCGGTTTTCAAGGCCAATAGAATTCAGAATGCCGCCTTCATATTCAGCCATACGCGGGTTCGGATTTCCTGGGCGCGGTTGGGGAGTCACGGTCTTCAACACCAGAGCCCCTAAGTCATCCGGATTCAGAAAAGAGAGTGCCGACGCATCATGGCCGAAAGTTCCCGAGCCGGTCAAAAGGGGCGTGTGAAGAGAAAGAGAGCCGATGGTTGTGCTGAGTGTCATGACGAAGATGGATTGAGCGCCCATTGAACTTTTGCCCATCCGAAGATCAAGAGGAGAAAGCCCACGGAAATGCACGAGTCGGCAAGATTGAAAATCGGCCAAGGGTGAAAGAGCCATGGGATGACGTCGGGCCACCAAGTTGGAGCCGACCCTAAATCGACCATCACAAAATCACGCACCATGCCATTTCCGTCCCACGGAAGCCATCGAGAGAGATTGTCATATAAATTCCCGAGAGCCCCTGCCGAAAGAAGACCCAAAGTAAACAGGCCTCTTCGGTGATGGTCTGCCTGTCGCGCGGCCACGACAAAGAGCCCGAAGACCGCAATAACACGAATCACGGTAAGTGCCGTCGTCCAGTTTTGGCCCAAACCAAAAACACCGCCAGGATTCCAAACCTTGACGAAAGCAAGCCATGTTCCAGAAACTGGAACAATGCCATCGCCGATCATCATAAAAGCCCAAGACTTTGTCCATAAGTCAGCGAAAAGGAGCAGCAAAACGGGAGCCCAAAAGAAAAGTAAACGGGCACGAGAAAAGGGCTTTCCGTGGGGACAGGCTTCAGGTTCAGGAGCAGACATGGAAGAAAGGGTGTACGGGGGGAACAGGCAATGGCTAGTCTAAATGCGTGGACGCCGCCATCCTAAGCGAAGCTTATCGAGTAACCTTGCAAGAGCACCTGGCCGCTCTCGCGGGGGAGGTCGGCTTGGCGCCAGCAACTCTCCAAGCCTACTCGGCAGACCTCCACCGGGCCGCCCTCTATTTTGAACAAGTAGGTGCTAAAAGCTGGTTGCAGGTCACCCCAGATTTACTGGTCACTTATCTTTCCGATTTGCGCAAGGAGGGCTTCGCAGCAGCCTCGCTCGTGCGTCACCTCTCTTCCTTGCGAGGGCTCTACCGCCTTCTCAAGGTTGAGGGCCGGCTCCCCCAGCAAGACCCCACTCAATTTGCCGGCAAGGTCCACCTATGGCAGCGACTCCCAGATGTTCTCTCCCCCGAAGAATGCCTCGCGCTCTTGGACGCCCCCAAAGGAACTCATTGGATGGCGCAAAGAGATCGCGCACTTCTCGCTCTTCTCTACGGGGGCGGTTTGCGTGCCAGTGAAGCGACCCAGCTACAACTGCCCGACTTGAGCTTCCATGACTCCGACGGCCACCCGCAGGCCTTATTGCGCGTCCTTGGAAAGGGCAGTAAAGAGAGACTCGTCCCACTTGGCGGGCTGGGGCTTGAACGCCTTCATGAGTGGCTTTCTGATGGGCGACAGAGCAGACCCCATCCTGAGGCCTGGGTTCTTTTAAGCAAAGGCGGGCGTTTCTTGGACCGTATTCGGATTTATCGTTTGGTGCAGGCCTATGCCCAAGAATCAGGAATGGGCCGACCCGTGCATCCTCATATGCTACGCCACTCCTGTGCCACCCACTTACTTGCTGGAGGCGGCGACATGCGCAGCGTGCAAGAGTTTTTAGGACATGCCGATTTACAAACTACGGAACGCTACACCCATGTAGAAGAAGCGGAACTCAAGGCGTATCATCGCCTTCATCATCCAAGAGGCTAAGGCAATACGCGTCGAAGATGCGCGAGGACATCTTGAGCAATTCCCTGATGAATCCCTGGCAAACTCATGAGATCTTGAGCCGGAGTATTCTTCAAAAGAGTTAAGTCCCCTTTGCAAAAGTCCAATAGAAGTTTTCTCCGCGCAGGCCCGACACCAGGAACTTGTTCCAAAACTAGACGAAGATTCTCTCTTCTCTTTCGGTGATAAGTAATCGCGAAGCGGTGCGCCTCGTTCCGGATTCGCTCCAAAAACAGTCGTTCAGGTGTTTGCGAGTCAAGGATGAGAGGGTCCGAGTGGCCTTTCCGATAGATGCGTTCTTCGGCCTGCAGGGGACCCTTCCCTTTACGTGATTTTGCCAACGCAACGACAGAGCCACTTGGGTGGCTTGCGGGAATGACCTTCCAGGCAGAGCTTAATTGCCCTGGGCCTCCGTCTAAAACAAGGAGGTCGGCGAGGCCTTCTTCTGATGCACGCGCAAAAATTCGCTCGACGACTTCTTCCATCGCAAGAAAGTCATTATTTCCGACGGCTTCCGAAAGGCGGAATCTCCTCCATTGCGCGGGCTCTGGCCGCCCTTCAATAAAGCGCACCTTGGAAGCAACGGTCTCATTTCCCTGTAAGTGACTAATGTCGACACAATCGACCACTCGTGGAGGTGGAATATGGAGACGATCGGCAAGGCGAGCGGAAACTTCCACCCATTGGGCGGAAGACAAGACGCCCTTTCGTGCACGTGCGTTACTTTCGGCCATTCGCAAAAGTGCCTTTTTCTCACCACGCTTTGGATAAGAAAACCGAACGCGGTGCCCTGCTTTTTCATGAAGCCAGGAGAGAAGGGTTTCTTCTGAATCAGGAGGACTTGGTAAAAGAATTTCAACGGGAAAATCATTTTGGGCGGAATAAAGCGCAGGAATGAGAGAAGCCAGCGCGGTCTCTCGGCTTTCTGCCCAAGGGATCGTTCCGTGACGCGTATGCAACCAAGTTCCTCCTCGATACTCCAGCACGACAAATTCTCCGCGCTCATCTAAACCAAGGACATCAAAGTTCCGTTTTGAATCAAGCTGAACTCTCTGGGGATCTCCGAGCGCGCGGAGAGCGGTCATACGGGTTTGAGCACGTAGGGCAGATTCGTACTCCATACGCTCACTGGCCTGTTTCATTTTCGTGGCCTCCACCCGGAGCCGCTCCTCCACATTCCCTTTCAAGACGTGGATGGCCCCTCGAACGCTTTCTTTATACTCTTCCTGCGTAATGTGTCCCACACAAGGCGCGCTGCATAATCCGACTTCGGCCTGCAAGCAAGGACGTGATCGATTTGCCAATGTATGGTCCGAGCAATCGCGCAGACCGAAGGCCTGTTTCAAAAAACGTTTCGCCTGTCGGGCCGAAGACGCCGAGGGATAGGGGCCAAAAAAATCCCCCTGTTTCCGACGTTTCCGCGCAAATCCTATACGAGGATAGATGTGACTCTGGTCAAGGGTTAGGTAGAGAAAACTCTTGTCATCTTTTAAAAGAACGTTCAAAGGCGGTTGATGAGCTTTCACCAAATTGGACTCAAGCAGGAGCGCTTCCTTTTCCGAAGAGGTGACGCGGAAGTCCGCCGACGTTGCATCGGCCAATAAATTATGGAATCTCTGCCGGCCGTCGGCCCCCTTCTTTCGATAGACCTGTACTCTCCGGTGAATCGACTTCGCCTTGCCAACATAGAGAACACGGCCATGCTCATCAAAAAACAAATAACAGCCTGGCTTATCAGGCGCATGTTGAAGGTCCGCAAGAAAGACAAGTGGAAGAGAGTTCATCCTAAGAGAGAGAGTTCCATAGAATCGAGTCTCTTTAATTCATCGCGTAAGCGAATGGCAGCCTCAAAATCCATATCAGAGGCGGCACGCAGCATGCCCGCTCGGAGCTCTGCTCTTCTTTCTTCCAACTTTTCTGGAGTCGGGGCCTCCGGAGGATTACGCGAGGCAACCCCTTCTCTTTGATTCAAAATGCCCATCAAGGAAGGTTGGATTTCCTTTTGAATCGTCTGAGGCACAATCCCTGCTCTCTCATTCGCCTTTTGTTGAATCACCCGCCGGCGGTCGGACTCCTCGATAGCTGTATTCATAGAATCTGTGCGACGGTCCGCATAAAACACCACATGCCCGTCAACATTACGAGCAGCCCGCCCGCAGATTTGGATTAAGGCGGTGGAGGATCGAAGAAAACCCTCACGGTCAGCATCAAGGACCAAAACAAGGACGACCTCGGGAAGGTCCAAGCCCTCTCGAAGTAGATTGATCCCCACAAGAACATCAAATACGCCCAGGCGTAAGTCCCGCAAGAGTTCGGTTCTCTCGAGAGTGTCAATATCCGAATGCAAATAGCGAGCGTGGAGCCCACCCTCTTGGAAAAACTCTGTGAGGTCTTCAGCGCTTCGCTTCGTCAATGTGGTCACAAGAACTCTCCCTCCAGCTTGAATCGCCTTGAGGCTCCGTGCCATAGCATCTTCCACCTGGCCCTTTGCTGTAACGACCTCAATCGGTGGGTCCAGCAAACCGGTTGGCCTCACAATTTGCTCCACAACAGAGCCGTTCATCAAACCCTCTTCGCGGCGACCCGGTGTTGCAGAAACATACAGGACGCGACCCAGAAGCGATTCAAATTCTGGCTCCGCCAAAGGGCGATTATCCTTCGCGGAAGGCAAACGAAACCCATGAGAAACTAAAGACTCCTTGCGCGCCAAGTCACCTCGGACCATCCCATAGACTTGGGGCAAGGTCACATGGCTCTCATCAACAACACAGAGGAAATCTTTCGGGAAATAATGCATTAAAGTAAAGGGAGGTTGTCCCACATTTCTTCCTTCAAAATGCCGTGAATAGTTTTCAATCCCGCTGCAATAGCCCAACTCTTCAAGGTCCTCCAAATCAGCCAGCGTTCGACGTTCAAGTCTCTCTGCCGCTAGTCCTAGTCCAGACGTCTGCAAAACACCACACTGAGTGATCATTTCGTCCCGAATACGTTCGCAAGCAAGTTCCATGCGTTCTTCCGGTTGCACATAATGCCCAACGGGATAAAGACGGAGAGAGGAGGGTTCTTCTAAAATTTCCCCTGTAAGCGGGTCGCACACAAGAATTCCTTCCAAGGTGTTGCCCTCGAACTCAAGCCGCCAAATCCGTTGTCGCTCATGGATGGGCCAAATTTCTGCGGCCTCTCCACGCACCCGAAATGTTCCAGGACGAAAATCGGTCTCTGCTCTTTGATGTTGTGTTCGGACAAGCCCTCGGAGGAGCTCTTGGCGAGGCATGACTGAGCCTCGAACAAAATCCAAGGCGAGAGCTGCGTACGTTCCGGGGTCCCCCAGTCCGTAAATACAAGAGACTGAGGCAACGACCAAGACATCGCGACGAGCTAAGAGGCTGGCGGTTGCCGCATTCCGCAGCCGATCAATTTGCTCGTTGATGCGCGCGTCTTTCTCAATGAATGTGTCCGAGGACGGAAGGTAGGCCTCCGGCTGATAATAATCATAATAAGAGACAAAATATTCGACCGCATTTTCTGGAAACAGCAAGAGGAATTCTTGGTAGAGCTGAGCGGCCAAAGTTTTGTTTGGAGCAAGGACCAGGGTAGGCACTTGAAGTTTCTCCACCACGTTGGCCAAAGTGAATGTTTTCCCGGACCCCGTTACGCCTAATAAAGTCCTTCGAGCATTTGTAGCGGAAAAAGCGGCCAACAATGACTCGATAGCCGCGGGTTGATCGCCGCAGGGCCGAAAAGGACTATGAAGTTGGAAGCTACGAACCACGATACGAAGTTAGGGAAGGGTGTATTCTAGTCACGAGCGCGCCAGTGCCGCTCCCCTACCTCCCATGAGCAAAAGACAAGCCTCCTGTCTCCAGTGTGGTCAGCAATATGACCAAATCCCCGACTCCGTGACGGCAAGCCACATCGAGTGCCCAAAGTGTCAGGGTGTGGTAGAAATTAAGATTGATGCCCCTTCGATGGAAGCAAAGTCGCTCGGCGAAGACAAACGCGTGAAAGAGCGCCCTTCGCGGGCGACCCGAGTTGATCGTGCTGCGGTCAAACTGACCAGGAAGCCGACCCCTGTTGTGCCGGCCGCACCCAGGAAGGCCCCTCCAGTCGCACCCGTTCTTCCTCCGAAGCCTGTCATGAAGCCTAGGGTGCCAGTAGCACCGCCCAAACCAGCACCTCCTGCCGCCCCTGCCGCCCCTGCTGGGCCAACTCCAGAGGATATTGCCGCAAAGAAGAAACGCGCACACGAGATTATTGCGAAGGCACGCGCGAAGAAAGCCAAGGAGATCACACCTCCTGCCGAAGCTCCCTTCGTTCCACCCGTGCCAAAAAAACTAAGCGGTGCGGAGCTCATTGCAGAACTGAAGAAAAAACAAGTCGGGTCCAAGACCGTTTCAAGAAAGCCGTCGGACAAGGGAGCCGCCGCCAACACTGTCGCAAAGGTACGCGGGGCGCGGCCAACGCAAAAGAAAACGACAAGGCGATCTTCTAGAAGAAGTGAAGAAGCACCGAAAAAGAGCCCCGTCCCCATGATTGCGGGTCTTGTGCTCGTTGTCGGCATCCTCAGTGGCAGCGCCTACGTCCTGACTCAAGGCGGAGATGAAGAGGTTCTTGGGGATACAGCGAGTGTTGCTCAAACAGGAACGAGCGCGCCGGGAACTCCAATTGCAGCTGGCCCGATCAATCTTCCTCCTGCCGCAGCACTCCTTGCAACCGCAGAGCCCGAGGGGGCCACCGATGAGCCTACCTCCGGCACCACAGCACCGGTCTTTGAAGTGGTGGCCGCGCCGACGCCTCCTGAAATTGAAGAACCACTACCACCGAAAAAAGTGGCGGCTCCTTCGGCTGAATTCCAGGTCCCCTCTCCTGGAGAGGCTATTGCCACGCGGGGTATCACAGACTTTGATGCACTCGACTTGACTTTGGTCCCTTTGCTTTCTCAATGGTCCGGCTCTTCCGACGACGACTGGGAATCGGTCCAAAGCAAGCTAGAACTATTCCTCGATGACTCTGGTGTCCGTTCTACACGGGCCGGGGACAAGATGGTCAAAATGGGAAGGCACGCCTTCCCCGCCATTGTCAATCAAATGATGCAAGTGGATTATTCCACACGAGAGGGGAACTACACGGCCGGAATGCTGAACGACCTCATTACTAAAATTGGCGAAGGCACCAACTACGGCTGGAAAAGCTTCCAAATCAGCACGCCTGGTTCAGAAGAATTCCTTAAAGACGCCCTCTTCAACAAAAAGATTGCAGCAAAATGGCAAACTCTATGGGTTTCCAAATTCTCCACGGACGACGCGCAGTGGGAAGGATTCTCCAAGAATAAAGAAGAGACGAGTGCCCAGCAAAAAGAGAAGAAACCAGCACCTATAAAAGAAGAGGCTGGGGAAGACTTGTTCGACGACTAGTCTTCGATATGCTCGACCGTAACACCCATTTCTTTCAAATAGGTAATGGCCGATTCCACGCCCTGGGGGTTCCCCTCTAATTCCAAACTCAAAATTGCCACTTCGTCAGTGACACTGGCGCCACGAATATTGGGGATGACTTGGAATTGAGTCCCAAGCGTAAACAGCAGCGGCTCCTTAATGAGGTCCTGAGGAAAGGTGCAGAAAATCTGGCGTTTAATGATGGTAGGTTCCATTCCACCTAAATTATATCGAATTTTCTCCCCAACGCTGGACAACATAGGGGGTAAAATCCTAGACTTCTCGGCCGTAGGCGGCATAGCCAAGTGGTAAGGCAGTGGATTGCAAATCCATTATCCCCAGTTCGAGTCTGGGTGCCGCCTCCAACCTCCTACTCGAGGTTGGACGCTGACGGGGGGAATAGCCCAATGGCAGAGGCAAAGGACTTAAAATCCTTCCAGTGCGGGTTCGAGTCCCGCTTCCCCTACCAGCTAGCCGCGAATCACTTCCAACATGGTGCGCGCTGCCACACCTCGGCCACCCTTGGCCGAGAAGTAGGGCTTGCTTGGCCCTTGCCAGGCCGTCGCCGCAATATCTAAGTGGACCCATGGCACATCCTCTACGAAAAAGGAGAGGAAACACGCGCCCGCAATGGTGCCCGCCCCTTGTCCCGCGTCATACCCGTTTTGCAAATCGGCGTAGGTGCCTCGGGTTAAATCCTTATATTCTTCCGTAATGGGCAATTGCCAAAAACTCTCGCCAGCCGTCTCCGCCGAATCCCTAAGTGCATCGATGGCCTTCTGGTCGGTGCCAATCACGGCAGAGTTTAATCGTCCCAGAGCATGAATTGCAGCGCCTGTTAGCGTTGCCATGTCATAAATACAGTCTGGCTTTACCTTCCGTGCGGTGTAGGTCAAGCAGTCTGCCAAAACTAAACGGCCTTCTGCGTCGGTGCTATGAATTTCAATGGTCTTGCCGTTCATTGCAGTCACGATATCCCCAGGGCGTTGCGCTTTCCCGCCGGGCATATTTTCAACGCAACCTAAAATCCCGTGCACTTCAAAGGGACAATCAGCCCCTTTGGACAATGCGTGGAAAACACCAAGCACGGCTGCTGCGCCCGACATGTCGAACTTCATATCCCACATATTCGCCGGAGACTTCAGGCTAATGCCACCCGTATCAAAAGTAAGACCTTTCCCAACCAAAGCGAGCTTTCCCTTCGATTTTCCTTTCGGGCGATAAACCATGTGGACCAATTGTGCAGGCTCTGCAGAACCCTGAGAAACGCCTAGTAATGACCCCATTCCCATGGAATCCATCACCTTCTCAGTCAGCACTTTCACGCTCAACTGTGCATGACCTGCACAGACCTTGCGAGCACGCGACGCAAAATTCCTAGGTGTCAAAAGGTTGGCAGGAAGATTTTGCAGTTCCCGTGCAAAAAGGTTTGCCGACGCACCCATCTCACCAGCCTTTACAGCCCTTCGTGCCGAAGCTGAGACAGAAGCCCCTGCCAAAGTACAGCGCCGCACACCCAAACGGGACCGATCCTCCTTTAAAATCCCATGGTCATATCCAGCCATCGCTGCGCCCTCGGCGGCAGCACGCAACCAAGATTCATTTTTTGCGCAAAAGGAAAAGTCAATGAGAAGGTTCTTTACGCCGACCCCTTCTGCCTTCAAGCGCGCCGTCGCCGCAGCAACACGGAAATCCTCTGGTTGCGATTCACGAGGTGCTGGGACACGAAGCAAGAGCCACCGCTTTCCACCCGGGCCATGCAAGAGTAGTTGTGAACCTGGCTTGTCGGGAAAGTCCTGCTTCCATTGCCCACTGGGCGGTGCCGCCTCAGGTAAGGTAAAGCGGGTTTTCGCGGGAATGAGAAATGCGTGAAGTTCATCACGCGATGGGAGGACGTCGGACTTGAGAAGGATGCGCATAAGTTTCGTTACATTCCGGTGTAGACAGGGCCGCCACTTTCTGGCACAACCCAATCAATGTTTTCGTAAGGGTCAGCGATATCACACGTTTTACAGTGAACGCAGTTAGAAGGATTCATGAGGAGCTGATTATCCTGCCATTCGTAAACGGAGGCGGGACAAAAGTGCTGACAGGGATTGCCAAATTCCTCCGTGCAGCGGTCCGTGCAAATGCTTGGATCGGGCACGACAAGGTGGCAAGGCTGATCTTCTTCGTGCATGGAAGAAGAATGAAAAACGCTCGTGAGTTTGTCAAAAGTAAGCGGCCCGTTTTGTGCCGCCGATGGACCTTGAGGGGACTTGGAGACAGAGTAATACCGCTCGTGATCACTCTGCGTGGGAAGTCGGCCGGGGAGTCGGCCACCGAAGACTGTGTCGATACCGGCGCGGAGAAACCCATAGAGAAATCCTCTCTGAAAAGCTTGGCGGAAGTTCCGCACTTTGTGCAATTCCTGATAGGCCCAAGAAGCTTGAAACAGTGTGTCAATGCAGGAAAGCGCGGCACCCGTCGGAGCACTGTCGGCGAAAGCGGAGTCTGCAGCCTCTGCCGCCAAGGCCCCCGATTTCACCGCAAGGTGAACCCCCTTCAGTCGCTGCGCATTCATGAAGCCGGCCGTGTCTCCCACAAGGAGAAACCCATCCCCCCAGAGGCGTGGAATAGAAAACAGCCCCCCCTCCGGCACGCATTTCGCGCCAAACTTCACAATCTTTCCGCCCTCAAGAAGCTCTGAAATAGCGGGGTGTGTTTTCCACTGCTGCATACAAGCGTGGTAGTCCAGAGAAGCATTGCCATGGTCCATTCCGATGACAAAGCCGATGGAGAGCCGATTACCGGGCAGGCCATAAACCCAACCACCACCGTAAATGCTCGTATCCAAAGGCCAGCCTCCAGTGTGGATGACTTGCCCCTCTAAAGAATGTTCCACTTCCCAGATCTCTTTCACTCCCATACCCCAAATCTGAGCGTTTCGTCCGTCCATCAGATTTTTTTTTGCCATCAGCGTTTTCGCTAAATTGCCACGCGCGCCCTCCGCAAAAACAGTCAATGCCGCCTTGATGTCGTAACCCGGCTGATAATTCCCTTTTTGCTCGCCTGATTTCCCGCGACCTTGATCTACAGTGCGCACACCAACGACTTCTTCATTCCCCCCGTAGAGGACTTCTGCCCCCGCAAAACCGGCGTACACTTCAACCCCTGCGGCCTCAGCTTGAGTTGCCATCCACTGGACCGCCTCGCTCATAGACACAATCCACTTGCCCTTGTTTTTAAAGGGGGGAGGAAGAAATGGGCCCTGAAACTTTCGCTTTCCTCCAGAGCGCATCCACCAAAAAGCGTCTTCGGAGACCTTTGCCTGAATAGGAAATCCGTCCGATTCTGCATGGGGCCAAACCTCCAAAATCCCACGTGGGTCCACTACAGCGCCGGACAACTGATGGTGGCCCAATTCTTCCGCCTTGTCTAAGACCAAAATAGATTTCTCTTCTCCGCGATCCTTGCAGCGCCGAGCAAACTCAGTGGCGAAAGAAAGGCCCGCGGGGCCTGCTCCCACCACTAGGACATCTACTTCCAAGGTCTCGCGTTCCATATCCAAAAGAATAACGACGCCTACTTGCGCACAAAAGGATTGGTACGCGCTTCCCGTCCGACGGAAGTCGCTGGGCCGTGCCCGCAATGAATAATGGTTTCATCGGGGAGGGTGTAAACCTTCGTGCGAATGGAGTTTTGCAATTCCTCCCAACTGCCTCCGGGGAGATCGGTGCGACCAACAGAACCTTGAAAAATCACATCTCCAGCCACTAACTTCGCTGATTTCGCCTCGTAAAAAACCACATGACCTGGAGTATGACCAGGACAATGCAACACATCAAGGCGTACCCTTCCGAAGGTGACGACATCGGCATCCTTCAAGTGAAAGTCCACGACCGGAGGGGTCAACGGGCCCCAACCATAGAGGGATGCTTGTTCAGAGAGTCCTTCGCGAAGGAACTCATCTGGCTCAGGGAAATAGAAGGGAACCTTGCAAACAGCCTGAAGTGCGTGCGTACCCCCAATGTGATCTAAGTGACCGTGCGTTGCCAGAATTAATTCAACATCAACACCTAATTCGGCAATGCGCTCAAGAACCGGCGCGGCATCTCCGCAGTCACACACCGCCGCTTTACCGGTCTCACCACAAACCAATAAAGTGCAATTCTGCTCAAAAGGCGTCACCGAGATTTCGTGAATCTCCAACATCAGGAACCTTGGCCCACCCATTGAGTGCCATCGGGGTAGTGTTCGTGTTTCCAAAGTGGGGCACGTCCTTTTAATTCCTGCATGAACGCGAGGGATGCCGAATATGCTGCCTTGCGGTGCACCGACGCTACCGCCAAAAGCACGGCAGTTTCTCCAGGACGCACGCGACCCACAGCATGCTCCATGCCAATACGAAGGACGTCGAATTGGGCAAAAATTTCGGCTGCAATGCGCGAGCACTCGGAAAGAACCATTTCAGGAAAAGCCTCGTAATCAATGAAGAGCACTTCCCTTCCGCGTGAGTGGTTTCGGATGGTCCCGTCAAAGTGAAGAACACAGCCAGCATCCTCCCCAGCAACAGCGTCCGAGGCCCAAGAGGACATGACAGGACCTTCAGATAGTCTTGAAAAAAAACGCATTAGCCGCCGGAAACGGGTGGGAGAAAGGCAACGGCGTCCGTCGCCTCAAGAACATCAGCCCCGCGCACGTACCGAGTATTGCGAGCCACTTGAAAGGTTTTTCCTTCTAAAACAGGGAATTGTGCTTCGGCGAGAAGCCGAAATTCTGGAACAGAAATCGGAAACGAGGGCACTTCCACCTGGAAAGTGTCCTCGCCGTGCGCTTCTCGCAAACTCGCGAAGAGCCGAACCTCCATGACGCCTAAAAGGGAACGTCGTCGGGAAAGGCGCTGGGCGCGGGAGCATTACCTGCCGGAGCATTACCGCCGAAGTCATCCGCCTGCGGAAAATCCGGTGCGGTCGCTGGAGCTGATGCTTGAGAATAACCACCACCTTGGCCGCCACCCTGTTCCCCCTGTCCGCCGACGAAATGCCAGCGCTGGACAACCACATCCACTTTAGAACGTTTTTGCCCGGTACTCTTGTCCTCCCACGATCCGTAGTTCAAGCGCCCCTCCACCAAAACAGGGCGGCCTTTTTTGAACCATTTCGCAAAACTCTCAGCCTGCTTACCGAAAATAGTCAAATCAAAGAAATGGGCGTCATCACGGTAGCCGCCCTGACCGTCTGGTACTCGCTCATTCAGAGCAATGCCAGCCTTAGCAATATAGGAGCCACCTTGGGTTTGGCGGAGTTCAGGGTCTCTAGTGAGATTGCCCATGAGGACGACTTTATTGAAGGATGCCATAATCTTTTGAGGAAAGCCGAACAAAAACCCTCGACAAGGGGGCTCGGCGTACGCCATTCTAATACCCGTGGGGCTTGTTCCCACCCCCTCCCTCCAGGATTTCCGAAAAGACCTTGAACGCCAGCCAACACGAACGCCGTCAGCATCCGCGGGTCCCCACCGCAGAGTTCCCCCTTCACTTGGAAGGCGATGACACGACCACTTTCCGGGTCCGAGACATCTCGCAATCGGGGGTCGCTTTTTTCTCGGAGCAACCTCTCGCTCTTATGACTCGGGTCCGGTTCACTTTTGACCTACCCGACGTCGACGGAAATCCTCGCCCGGTTAAAGGCGAAGGTGCCGTGGTGCGTTGTGAACGCCTAGCCCCTTCTATCGGTCACTACGAAGTTGCCATTTTCTTCCAGGAATTGGCGCCGGGGAGCATTGAAGTCCTTCAAGGATTGATTGACCGGCTCTTGGACTAGTTTCGGCACAAATAAAGCGCACGCGGGACTCCTCCGAAATCGTTGCGTTGCCCCACAACCTGAAATCCTAGGGATTCAGCAAGTCCGCAAAGTGCTTCCATACGCTGAGCGCCCACCTCAAAGAGAACGGGGAAGCCTGAAGGTCCCCCGTCGGCAACCTGATTCAAAATAACCCGATAGCAGGCCAGGGGGTCTCCCGGAGGCGCAAAAAGAGCTTGGTGCGGTTCATGCTCCCGCACGCCTGGGCCAACTTCTTCCTGAGGCTCAATATACGGCGGGTTGGCCACAAGAAGACCCTGGCGCGGCAGGCGCACCCCCTCGAGCCACGAGCTTTGAATCCACTGAACGCGGTCCGCCAGATTCAAACGGTCCCCGTTCTCGCGAGCAATCTCCAAAGCCGCGAGGGAAAGATCCACACCGATTCCGTCTAGGTCGGGTAAGTCACTCATAATCGACAACAAGAGACAACCCGACCCCGTCCCCAAATCCAATAGAGTCTCCACCCCCAGAGCTGGAATGAGTTCCAAGGCCCATTCCACCAGGACCTCGCTATCGGGACGAGGAATCAAAACGTCCGGAGTAACTCTGAACTCATGTTTCCAGAAACCCCGGGAACCCTCTAAATAGGCAAATGGTTCGCCCGCAAGGCGTCGGCGGAGTAAATCACGAATTGTTGCTTCCTCTTGCCCTGCAAAAGCATCGGCGAAAAAGCGAGCCTCCAACTCAGGGGACTCCAACCCGGCAGAAGAAAATAACGCCCGAGCCGTCTCAAAGAGTAGAGAGGGCTCGGACGAAGGCGAACCGCGGCTCACTTTTTCCGCTTAGAGCGTGAAGTCTTTCGCGCGGCAACTTCCTGAGCCTTTCTTTCTTTTCCACTCGCTACCGCTTGTTTCGCACCAGAGAAGAGTAGGTACATGGCCAAAGAACTCCCCAGAATGACGAGGAATGGGCCACCTGCGTAAAGGGCGAAATCTAATTCAAGAAACTCCGAATGAATGGCGGAAACGACCAAGCCGGGAGAGTCTGGATCAAAATCTGCATGGTGTTTAAAGGCCAAGCGTTTCAAACCCATCATCCCGAGGAGGATGGCCTCAAAAGGTGCCAAGAAAAGCAAGAGTCCAAGTTTTCCTGTAACGAGCGGCATTTGCCACAATTTCCACATCCCCACCCAACTTGCCCAAACGAGCATGAGAACGGAAAGGAGTGTGATCAACCCAAAAAGGTTATCTACCCCCCGCTCAGCCTCGGTCCAGTGCATAAGCATGCCGAAGAGAATCATCAGGTAAGCCAACAAAGAGCAGGAAAACTGCGTGTCGACCGCCAACGGCTCTCCTCGCGGGGGGAGTTTTGCATCTTTCTTTGCTCCCAAAGTTTGCCCAAGAAGAGCGATCACTCCGCCAAAGGTTGTCATAATTGCACCCGACACATCCAAGACGCCTTCGGCAGAGCCAAGGCCCAAGAGCGGAAGTTCGTCTCGGACCGCAAGGCGGAGAACACCGAATAGCAAAAGAACGCCGCCCAACGCAGGAGGCGTTTTCGCACCCGTTCTTTGAACCGCGCCGAATCCTCCTCGAAGCAAAAACCAAACAGTTAATGCCATAAGAAGAGATTGCGCCCATCCACCTCCAGGAAGTGTCGGCGGCGAAGCCCAAGTCCCGAAAAGCCCCGTGAGGGCCATCATCAGTCCAAAGCTAGCCCAAGCGTTCGCGGAACGAATATGGCGGGGCTTTAAAAGGGGCGCGGTTGGGGGAGGTGTTGGCG
>JAPKBM010000038.1 GCA_026421205.1 Planctomycetota bacterium | reverse complement strand
CCACTTCCAATAGGAGAACCCGCGGGCATCACCGCAGTGGCCCCAGCTTCCTCAAGGCGCTTTGCTAATCGAACATCGTCACTGGTGTACACCAACACCGTAAAACCTTCCTTCACCAAAACCTCCGTCGCGTGCAAGGTGTCAATGGGATCGGGCAAAAGAGTCTTCGTATCTCCCAAGACTTCCAGTTTCACCAAAGACGTATCCAGCATTTCACGCGCAAGACGAGCTGTACGGATGGCTGTATCCGCATCAAAACACCCTGCAGTGTTCGGCAACAAGGTATAGCGGTCCAAATCAATAAAATCCATGAAGCGCTGCCCCAGAGTTTCACCTTCCGGGATTCGACGCACGGCCACCGTCACACATTGCGTACCACTTTGTTCCAGCGCGTCCTTCATGAGGTCGTACGTGGCGTACTTGCCCGTGCCCAAAAACAAGCGGGACTGAAACGAATAATCGCCAAGAATGAGTGGGGAATCTGGGGAAATAATTGATGACATGACTCAACCGCCTCCGATGAGGCGCACAATTTCAAACCGGTCACCCGGCTGGATTTCTGTCGTAGCGTGCTCCGCCCGACAGACGATTTCCTGATTTCGCTCCACAGCCGTCCCGGTCAAAGGGATTTTGAGGTGTTCCAAGAGTCCAGAAACTGTCCAACCCCTTTCCCAGGGGTGAGTTAGGCCATTGACGGTAATTGACTGACTTTCCATGAGGACCCTTGCTGGGTTTAAAATCCTTGGTATCATACCTCCCCTTGTGGGTCTCTTCGGAGGCTCTCAAATCTGACTCTTCGGTCAGGACATTCTCGAGCCACCGCGTTTTGTGCGGAGTCGGGTGTGCAGCATTGCCTGCACACCCTTTTTTCGTGGACTTTCTGCCCATCCTAGCCCCATTCCATCATGTTGAAAAAAGAAGAAATCCTTCGAATGATTGACGCTCTCCACCGAGAAAAAGGTGTAGAACGTGAAATTCTCTTTGTTGCCCTCGAAGAGGCGCTCACCATGGCTACTCAAAAGAAAATGGATGTAGAAGAGGGCTTCAATGTCCACATTAATCGGAAAACAGGGGCCATCTCTCTGGAAGCACCGGACGGAGAGGAAGTGGAACTTCCTAGTGCTGAAGCCCTCGGCCGCATTGCTGCCCAGACAACGAAACAAGTCTTTATGCAAAAAATTCGAGAAGCCGAAAGGGATCGGGTTTTTGGGCAATATGAAGAAGAAGTTGGCACCGTGGTGGCCGCCGTCGTTCACAAAATTGAAGGGCCAAATATTTTGCTCATGCTGAATGGTCAAAATGAAGCACTTCTCCCCCGCTCAGAGCGCGTTCATTCAGAGCGCCTTCATGTCGGCGACCGCGTCCGTGTACTCATCAAAGAAGTGCGCAAAGAAGGTTCCCGGGTGGTCATTATTGCTTCACGCAAAGATGACAACTTCGTAAAGAAACTATTTGATGTGGAAATCCCTGAAATACAAGAGGGCCTTCTACGCGTCATGCGCGTAGCCAGAGACCCCGGCTACCGCTGTAAAGTGGCCGTCTATTCCATGGACCCTCGTGTGGATGCCATCGGCGCTTGCTTAGGTGTTCGTGGAACGAGAATCCGCAACATTAATGATGAATTGGGCCAAGAGAAAATTGACATCATTGGCTGGAGTGATTCTTTAGAAGAGCTTGTGCAAAATGCATTGAAGCCCGCGAAAGAAATTGAACTGGACCACATTTTTGCCGACGAAGAGAACATGTCTGTTTTTGTTCTTGTCAAGGAAGATCAGAAACCTCTTGCCATTGGGCTCGGTGGACGAAATGTGCGCCTCGCTTCTAAAATTGTAGGGTGGGATATTGAAATCAAGACACCCGCGGAATACGAAGCAGAATTGATGGCCGAGGGGCTTCTTGAAGAAGATACGGAAGATCGCCCGGAAGAAACCACGGTGGAGGGCCAGGAGGCTTAAGGTTTGGATAAAATTAAAGTCTTCGCGCTTGCAAAGAAACTCGGGTTTAAATCCGCAGAGTTTCTCGAACTACTGCACAAAGTCGGCTATCCCGTCAAGTCTTACCAGGCTTCTTTGGAAGAGTGGGACATCCCCATCATTGAACAACGACTGCGTCAAGGTGGACTCCTTGGGACCTCAAGTGCAAATGATGAAAATGCCTCAGAAGGTGAGAACGAAAAAGGTGGCGTAACTTGGGATGCTTTGGCGAAACAATCGCAAGAAACGCAAGAAGATGAATCCATGACTGTGGAAACACCTTCGCCGACGGAAGAATCTCCGACTGAATACGCTCCAGAGCCACAAGAAAAGGAATCTACTGAGGGCCCTACCGTGACTTCTGTCAAAGTGGAAACCCCAGAACCTGCCGTAGCGGATTCTACTCCGCCAACGCCAACGCCAGCGCCAACGCCAGTTTCAAAGCCTGCCAAGGACAAGGTCACCCCGCCGAGCCCTAGCCCGAAGCCAAGACGTGCGGCAACAAAACTTGGGAAGATTGACCTTGAGAAATTGGGTCTCATTAAATCGCAGCACAAAAAAGGCGGGAAAGGATCTACCTTTACCGAAGTCCGCGACCGAGAATCCGCAAGGCTCCGAGACCGTCGGGCACGAGAAAGAGAAAAACTGCGCGCGCGTCGGCAAGGAAAAGTAGGGCCGAAAAATATCTCGACCGTCGATCGAAAAAAGAATGTGGCTCTCTCCGAGCCCGTCAATGTCAAATCCTTCTCTGAAGCAACCGGAATTCCTTCCGGAAGTCTTCTTCGGGATCTCATGAAATTGGGCGTGATGGCAACCATCAATGCCGTTCTTGACCGCGACACGGTGGAGCTTCTTGCCGACCACTTCTCTGTCAACATTGAGTACAAAGAAGAGCATGACATTGAGGAGGAGCTCATGAAAGAAGTCATGGAGGCTCGGAAAACGGTGGATGAGGCTTCCCTAAAGACGCGTTCCCCTGTCATCGCATTCCTTGGTCACGTGGATCACGGAAAAACGACCCTCGTGGATGCCATCCGTACTTCCCGAATTGCTGGGAAAGAAGCGGGCGGCATCACGCAGCACATCGGCGCCTACACCGTAGAGCAAGAGAACGGCCGGTCCATCACCGTTTTGGATACTCCTGGTCACGCGGCATTTACGGCAATGAGAGCCCGGGGTGCTAAAACCACAGATATTGTGGTGATTGTTGTAGCCGCCGATGACGGGGTGATGCCTCAAACAGAAGAAGCTATTGCTCACGCCAAAGAGGCCGGTTGCCCTATTGTGGTCGCCATTAACAAAGTGGACATCAAAGGCGCAAATCCAGAACAGGTGAAATCGCAATTATCCGGACTTGGCCTACAGGCAGAAGATTGGGGCGGTGAAGTGGGCATGATTGAGGTCTCTGCTTTGAAAAAGCAAGGCGTCCAGGAACTTCTCGAGCGCGTTCTCTTAGAAGCAGAAATCCTTGACTCAAAGGCTCATGCCAAAGGAGATGCCATGGGCACCATTTTGGAAGCCAAGGTTGAAAAAGGAAAAGGCAAGGTCGTTCATGTCCTCGTCCAAGACGGAACGCTCCAAGTCAAAGACGTGGTGCTTGCAGGTCACACCTTCGGAAAAGTTCGGCTTATGTTTGACCATAATGGAAAGCCAACAAAAAGTGCGGGGCCAAGCACACCGGTTGAAGTCCTCGGTCTTGACGACCTCCCTACTATCGGCGAACCTTTCTACGTGGTGAAGGACCTCAAATCTGCCAAGGCCGTTGCAGAGAAACGCCTGCTCCACAGAACAGAGTTGGACCGTGCCAACAAGTCCAAAGTGACCCTTCACAACGTGTTTGAGAAGCTGGATGAAAGCATGGCAAAGCGCATGCGCTTCATCATCAAAGCAGATGTACAAGGATCCCTAGAAGTACTTAAATCTGCACTCATGGATCTCTCTTCTTCTGAAGTTCTAGTGGAATTTGTTCATACAGCAGTCGGTGCCGTCACAGAATCTGACGTTCTCTTAGCATCGACCGCCGACGCCATTATTGTTGCTTTCCATATCGCTCCAGATAGCAAAGCGCGCAAGTTGGCGGAACGAGAACGCGTCGAGATTCGTCGCTATAACGTCATTTACGAGCTCTTGGAAGACGTAGAGAAAGCTCTTGTTGGCATGCTCTCTCCGGACACCGTCGAAGAGGTTATCGGCTCTGCCGAAGTGCTTGAAGTCTTCACATCTTCTCGCTGGGGCACTATTGCGGGTTGTAGAATCCTCCAAGGCTTGGCTAAGAATACGGGGGAATGTCGCATAATCCGAGACGGGAAAACTGTGGCACAAGTCACCATTGATTCACTCCGCCACTTTAAAGACGACGTCAAAGAAGTGAAAGAAGGCAAGGAGTGTGGTATCAAGTTGGAAAACTTTGATGACATTAAGGCGGGTGACACGCTTGAACTAATCGAGCATGTAGAAAAGGCCCGTTCTCTCGAAGACGCTCAGATGGAAGAGAAAGCCGAATCGGTCAAGTAACCATGGCAACGGATCGTCGCCGCCAGCAGGTTTCCAGGGTCGTTCAACAACGATTAGCTCAAATCTTCCTCAAGGAGATGAAAGACCCGCGTGCATCTTTCGTAACCATCACCGAAGTCGCCATGAACAAAGACCTCACAGTGGCGACGGTGCATTGGTCCGCCTTGAAAGAGGAGCACCGGAAACGTCTTGAGAGCCTGTTGCGCCACGCACGTGGTTTCTTACGGACAGAGGTGGCTCACGAGCTGGATCTACGCAATGCCCCTATTCTTGAGTTTAAATATGATGACCGCCTAGAGCGTATGGATCGAATGGAAAAACTCATTCGTGAAAACCTTCCTCAAGAGGAAGAGGAATGATTGAGGCACCCCGTCGCCTGCGTCGAGCAGAGGCGGTCCTGCAACGGCGCACCTCCCGGTTAATTCTTGTCCTTGAACGTCCGACGGATAACCATAATGTCCAAGCTGTCCTGAGAACGGCAGAGGCTTTCGGCATTCAGCATATCTGGTACGTAGAAACAGAAGGGGATCTCGCCGTTCAAATTTCCCAATCCATCACCAAGGGGTCCAATCTCTGGCTTAGCCTGCGCTCGTTCAAGAATCCGAAAGACTGCATTGAGGCGCTGAAAAAAGGGAAATTCGAGATTTGGGCTACTGCTCTAGATAAAACATCAGAGGCCCTCGAGTCAGCAAAGACTCTTCTCCCCTTCCCTTCAAGAGTTGCCCTCGTCATGGGAAGAGAGTCCGACGGAATTTCTTCCGAAATGCGAGAAGCTGCGGACCGTCTCTTCTATCTTCCCATGCACGGATTCACGGAAAGTTTCAATCTATCTGTGGCCACTGCCCTCATGGTGCAGCGTTGCTTTGATGCTTGCCCCGAACTTTCTGGTGATTTTCCAGAAGACGAAAAAAAGAAACTACGAAAAAACTGGTACATCAAATTAGCGAGTAGCCGAGAGTCTAAAATGTTTTTTCCGCAATTTATCCAGAACCCTCCAAAGCCTTTAGAGGATCACCGCCCCGAAGAAGAATTCCGTCGACCGCGCATCCCGAAGAAGTTGAAAAAACGTCTTGGGATGACCGACGACAAAGACTAACGCCCGCGATGCCAGGCCGTTGAGTCGGCACCATCTTCGAGGACAATGCCCGCCTCTTGCAATTGGTCTCGGATGGCATCGGCCTGTGCGAAGTCTCGAGAATCCCGGGCTGCTCGGCGCTGCATCATTAAATCATCCACGTCTTGGTCACTAAGCTCACACGGTGCCACCTCACCCAAGAAACCGAGAACTGCGTCGGCTTCCTCTAGGAGAACTAGAGCAGCGGCCGCCTCGGAAGCCAATAGGCCTTCTAAACAAAGTGCTCGAATTTCAAATAAAGCGGCTAAAGCTGCTGATGTATTCAAATCTTCCACAAGCGCTTGGGTAAAGTTTTGGCGCACTTGCAATAAGACGGGTGATTCTTCGGCCTTGGCCCCACGAGAAACTGAACAAAGTCGGCCGTGAAGATCTAAGAGTGCCTTTCTTGTTTCAGCAGCACCCTTCAGGGCCTCCCAAGTGAAGTTCAGTACTCCACGGTAGTGCGCTTTGAGCACAAGGAAACGAAAATCCAGCGATGAAAATCCTCTCTCGGATAAGTCATCAAGACTGTAGACATTGCCCAAAGACTTTGACATTTTTCCGCCGTCCACCTGGAGAAACCGAGTGTGCATCCAATGCTGAACAAATGGTTTTCCATTGGCGCTTTCACTTTGCGCAATTTCACATTCATGGTGTGGAAAAATATTATCTTCCCCACCCGTGTGAATATCAAAACTTTCCCCAAGGTACTTCATGGCCATGGCCGAGCATTCAATGTGCCATCCTGGGAAACCATGAGGCCCAAACACCGTGTCCCATTTCATAATGTGGTGGGCGTCGGCTTTCCAAAGGGCAAAATCAGCAGGGTTTCTCTTTTCTGTATTAACCGCGAGGCGCGCGCCAGCCTCTAAGTCATCTACATTATTTCCAGATAACTTCCCATAAGGCTTAAAAGAAGAAACGTCGAAGTAAACGTTTTCACCGACGCGATAAGCATGCCCTTTTTCGATGAGATTTTCCACCATGGACACCATTTCTGGAATGTGGTCGGTGGCTCTTGGGTAATGATGGGCAGGTTTTACTCCCAGGGCTTCCAAATCCAGGAAGAATTCTTCGCTAACCTTCTCCACTAACTTCCAAGGGTCCACTTTCTCTTTTTTCGCCTGTGCTTCTAATTTATCCTCTCCCTCTTCGGCGTCGCCAACAAGATGACCGACGTCCGTGAGGTTCATAACCTGCAATACCTCCAACCCCTGCCACTCAAAAAAACGTCGGAGGAGGTCGGCAAAAAGAAATGCGCGATAATTCCCAATATGTGGACGCTGGTAAACCGTCGGCCCACAGTGGTACATCCGGACGATTCCGGACTCCAACGGCTGGAATTCCTCCACCGCTTTGCTCATGGTGTTGTACAGGCGAATGCTCACAATGGAAATTCTACCGAAGCCACCACCTAAGGATGAGGCTGAAAACGCGTTGGGACTTCTCCAGAATGTTTGGCAAAGTAGCGAATGAATCTTGCTCGCCGCGCTTCCCTTTCCTGCGGGCGAAGTGGGCGGCCCAACAAACGAGCCCCCGCTAAATCAATCAGCCAACACTTTTGCTCTTTGTGCTGCCAAAGTAAGTTATCTGGGTGTAAATCGGTTGCCCAAAGCCCTAGATTAGCAACCCGATCTAGCAGGGCATCAGCGGCAGCGAGAGCATTTCTGTCCTTTCGTGCGGCAAAAACAGTTTGACAGTCCGGCACTTCCTCGGTGACCAAATGCTGTTTCCAAAACATTCCATGCACCCGTGCGTAACCCAGCAAAATACGGGGAGTCAGCACGCCCTCCTCCTGAAGTCTTTGTGACAGCCGAATTTCCTGGGAGAGCCTCTGCGCACTGGCATAACGATGCTTCAGCACCGACCCCAATAAACCGCCATGGTGATTCACACGCCAGACAGCCGCAAGGCCACCTACTTGCACTTTCCGAGCTGGATGCCGTCCGACGCCAATGACGCCATCACACATTTGAGCACTTCGCTCCAAATGAGTTTCCGCATTCTCCAGCCAAGAATCCCAGCCCTCGGAGCCTGCGCGCAATCCGTCGGCAATCCAAAGTTTGGCGGAACGGGTACTCCAACCAAAGTGCGTGCGCGAATCAGGCATTGGGGCATGGTATCTTCCCCCAGATGTCGGCCTCCAACGCCCGAATCCTGGTCATTCGGATGAGTGCCATGGGAGACGTGGTTTTTGCACTTCCTGTCCTGGAAGAACTGCGCTCATGGATGCCCCATGCCCATATCACTTGGCTGGTGGAGGATCGCCACGCGTCTCTACTCCGAGGTCACCCCAGTATTGATGAACTTCTTGTTTTTCCTCGCAAGAGCGGAAAACTGGCGCAGATCCGGCATCTACGACAACTACAGAAGCAAAAACCATGGGACGCCATTCTTGATTTACAAAGTAACGCCAAAAGCGGGCTCCAGCTCCTCTTTTGCAAATCTCGCCGAAAGATGGGCTTCGGGAAACCTATTGCCAGAGAATTCTCCACTCTCTTTACTGATGAAACCGTCACCGTTCCCTGGCGCTTTCACCACTCCGCGCGCAACCTTGTTATGTTGCAACAATTTGGGTGGCCAGGTAAAGCGGATATTCCAGGAACCACCATAGTCTCCGCCGACGCCCTTCGTAATCGATGGCCTCTACCGCAAACGCTGCAAGAAGAAATGGCTGACGCCGTCTCTGGTCCCCCCCCCATTTTCTTGCACACCACCGTATCCCCCAAGGGCCTCGATAAAGATTGGCCTGCGAATTGTTGGGCCGAACTTGCGCAAGAGCTACATAAAGAAGGGCATCAAATCCTTCTCCTTTGGACTCCAGCAGACCTAGAAAAAGTGAATACCATTTTTGACTTGGCCGACGGCACCGCGCGGATGGCTCCAGAAACGCCATCTTTACAGCACCTCATGGCTCTCACAGATCGAGGAAAACTTCTCATTGGAACAGACAGCGGCCCTGTTCACCTTGCTGCCAAACGCGGGGTCCCAGTACTTGGTCTTTATGGCCCTACGGATCCGGCTCGTTCTTGCCCTCCTGGTCCGCACCGCATTGCCACCATTCTTCCTCCCGGAGAAACACCGCCCAAAAGGCGGCGGCTACAGCCTTCCCCGCTCATGCTGAATCTCCCGGTGTCGCTAGTGCTTGAGCAAGCACTAACCATGTTGAATTCACCTCTTAACGAAGGTTAAGGTCGTAAGGAAGACGAGCCCAAACGCGCTGCGAGAGTGGTGCATCAAGATTAAGCCACCAGGGTTTTTCCGTCGCCAGCCAAGCTGCGGCCCAAGGCATATGAGCAAATGGTGCAGGAGAGTTTTTTGCCATTTCCAAGAAAAGTTCCTCAACTCCATCCAATATAGGCTGCTGGTAATCCACACGCAGGTCGGAAAGTTGAGCATGCTCTTGTGCCCATTGAATAGCATCCTCCAGCCCGCCGAGCTCATCGACTAAGCCAAGTTCCTTTGCCTCGGCCCCCGACCAAACACGGCCTTGGGCAATCTCTTGGACATCAGTAACCGCGAGTCCACGCCCCAGGGAAACACGTTGGAGGAAGCTCTCGTAAACAGAATCAATGAAAACTTGCATAACGGCCAATTCTCCCTTCGTTTTCTGCCGCCAAAAAGAATTGATATCTGCCATGGGCCCCGTCTTCACCACTTCCGCATTGAGACCCAAGTCCTTTGCAGCCTTTTGCGCATTAGGAAACATGCCAAAGACGCCGATGGAACCCGTAACAGTATTTTCCTGCGCCATAATCATGTCGGCCTTACAGGCAATCCAATAACCTCCAGATGCGGCAACGTCGCCCATAGAAACCACTACAGTTTTCCCTGCTTTTTGAAGGAGTTCCATTTCTCGAAGAATGACCTCCGATGCCGAAGCACTTCCCCCTGGACTGTTCACACGTAAAACGACTGCTTTGATTTGGGGGTCCAGTCTTAGGCCTCTCAAGTTCTTCGCAAGAGTATTGCCAGCAATATTTTCCTCCGACGCTCCATCCAGAATCTCTCCTTCCGCAAAAACAACCGTCAAGGGTGCCTCTTCCGTGGAAGGATCCACCCACTGTTCGTCAATATAAGCGTTTAATGATATTTGTGGAAAGTCCCCCTCGGCATCAGCCCAATGCGCCAGGACTTCATCTCGATAGAGAACCTGGTCGATTAAACCGACTTGTAGTGCTTGAGCAGAATCGAACATACCTTCTTGCTGCATCCATTGACGAAGGTCGCCCTCGGAGAATTCCCTGCTCTTCGCTGCTCCTCGAATGAAGGCGTCTTGCATATCCTCCAAGAGGCTCGTCATCTGTTCTTTGTTCGCAGCGCTCATTTCGGAAAGTAAAAAGGGCTCCACCGCAGACTTGTATTTCCCAACTCGAGAAACTTGCATTTCTAGGCCAAACTTGTTCAGCGCATCCTTCATATAAAGCATTTCCGCAGCGAAACCATCTAAGGCTAAAAGCCCCAGGGGTTCCATGCTTAGCTCATCACATACGGAAGCAAGGTAGTAACCTTTTTCATCCAATCCAGTAAAAGAACCGTGAACCAGCTTTCCAGACTTTTGAAAGTCCAAAATAGCCCCACGGATTTCATTCAGTTGCGCCCAGCCTGCTGAAGGACTTCCAATCAACAGCATCGAGGCGATTGCGGCGTCTTCGGACGCTGCCCCAATGGCTTGTGTCACATCAGAGAAAATCAAACTTTCCGTGACCCCCTCGACCACCGCACTAAGACCAGGAACAGATCGACGCTCTTGAATACCCTGGGATAAATCAAAGACCAAAACTGTTTCGGACTTCAACTCAGTCGGCGACGAATCACTCCAAGCAGAAACGAAAGCAAGTGTGCCCAGAAAACCGGCGAGCCAAACACCAAGAACGACCGTAAGGAGGCGGGGGATGAACTTCATAAGCCCATTATGCCTGAACGGCCGTGACTTGCCTAAGGGGTGAAGTGAGCCAAAAATGCGCCGTCTCGCACATAGATTTCAACGAGAAAAGGCCCCCCCGGAGCCTCGTCTTCCGAAAAAAATCGAGCATAATTCCCCGATTGCACCTGCAACCCTTCCTGAGTTTGTGAAAACTGCACACTCCGCGCCGCTCCCGCCCGTTTCCCTGATGGAGTTTGGCCCTGATAAGCCTCCACCTTCATCAGACCTTCTTCCACATAGGCCGTAATAGACCCGAAGACATTCATGCGAAGCCGCAAGCGTTTCCCTTCTGTCCCGTGAAGGATGATGCCAGCTTCCGCATTTCCTGTCCGACCTACCTGAAGCCGCAAGGAAAGTGGTGAAAATCCATCCCATTCTTCCTTCTGTAAAGACACAATTTCCCCCGGCGCCGTGACCAATAAATAGGCACCCGTCTGCTCATCTTGGCCCACTTCCCGACCGAAAGTTCCGCGAAGAAAACTCCATTCCAGGTTCTCCGAAACAATTTGAAGGAATTCCTGGGAAGACCAAAGTTCAACATCGCTCCAAGGTCGATGATGATTCTCCAACAACGCAAGACGCGCAAGAGCCCGCCAACCACCCATGCGAACCTCTGATGGCAAGCCAGAGAGGAGGTCTAAGGCGTTTTCTTGTCCCTTCTCCGACATGACTTCGGCGTAATAAGAGGTCCAATTGGCCGACAGCCATTGATCCATTTTAGAGGGCCAAGGAGAAGGCGTTCCCCCACACCAGGACTCTGCATAGCCCTCCTGAAACCAACGCGGTGCTGCGCGTAAACCAGGGCGCTCTAAACTCAACAAATGAGCAGCCTCATGACGAAATGTCTGCACCCAAGTCTGAGGTGGGTGCGAAAAAGAAGCGAGTAAAGCATCATTCCGAGGAAGAGGAATCAGGGCAATTCTCTGATCTGGATGCGTCCGCGCCACACGCGGGTCACCCAACAACTGCCGACGTTTTGCCAATGCCGCAGATTCCAAGGCGTCCGCGGCGACCCAAATTTGTAACGAGGGCGAAGGACTATCCACGGGCCAACGCGCGGCATCGGCGGAATAACTTTCTTCCAAGGACTCTAGTTCCTGCAGAAGGAAAGGAGTCCAGGCCGCAAAGCGAGCGGGCAACCGAAGATTCCATCGGCCCGTTTCGGCGTAGTGTCCCACCGTCCTTGTTGTGGTACAGGAAAGAAGAGCGCCAGCAAGCCCCAGAAAAACGAGGGGCATCCACAGCCGTCGATGGCTCATGAAGGCTTCACAGAATGACTTTTGAAAACGGCACGAACCACGTCTTCAATGCTACGCACATAAACAAAAGTTAATCCGCGCGTCCAGCCATCATCCAACTGCTCAATGTCTCTTTTGTTTTCTTCCGGAAGCAAAACAGTTTTAATGCCAAGGCGTTTTGCAGCAAGGACTTTTTCCCGAACGCCGCCAATAGCCAAAACTTCTCCAGTCAAGGTGATTTCCCCGGTCATCGCCATTTTAGCTTTCATGGGCTTTCCGGATAACTGAGAAATCATGGCCGTAGCAATGGCAATGCCCGCCGAAGGTCCATCTTTGGGCACGGCTCCAGCTGGAAAGTGAACGTGCAGGTTTTGCTTTTCTAACTTTTCCTCATCCAAGCCCAAGGGGCCCGCCAAAGCCCGAAGGCAACTGTGCGCAATACGGCAGGACTCCGACATGACATCCCCCAGTGACCCGGTGTATGCCACCCGACCCTGCGCCTGGCCTTTCCCTGGGGAAACACACTCTACCTCCAAAACATCGCCACCATAGCCGGTATAGGCCAAACCTAAGGCAACCCCTACACTCGGGCGAAGGCGAATGGGGTCGTCATAAAACTTCGGTTGGCCCAAGTACTTCACCAAATCCGTTTTTTTAATTTCCGGACGAGGACGTTTCCGGCGAGCCACCTCTAGGGTTCGCTTTCGACAGAGCGAAGCCAAAGCCTTATCTAAACCACGCACACCCGCCTCACGGGTGTACTCCTGAATTACCTGGCGAACTACAGGGCTAGAAATCTTCAAACGCTTTGCCTCTAAACCATGCTCTTTCAACTGACGAGGCAGCAAATGCCGGCGCGCAATTTGCACCTTCTCTTGCGTGACATACCCAGACAACTCAATGATTTCCATCCGGTCTCTCAAGGGTGCTGGAATCTGGTGCAACACATTGGCCGTAGCCACGAACATCACGCGCGACAAGTCAAAAGGAATATCCAGGAAGAAATCCAAAAACGCATGATTTTGCGCTGGATCCAGCACTTCAAGGAGAGCGCTGGATGGATCTCCTCGGAAGTCTTTCCCTAATTTGTCTACCTCGTCCAAAACGATGACTGGATTGTTTGTACCCGCCCGCCGAATCATCTGCAAAATTCTTCCCGGAAGTGCTCCCACATAAGTTCGCCGATGCCCTTTGATTTCTGCTTCATCTCGCATACCACCCAAACTCATGCGCTCTAATTTTCTACCCATAGACTGGGCAATGGCCATGGCCAAAGATGTTTTCCCAACGCCGGGAGGGCCAGAAAAACAGAGAATGGCGCCCGAGTGTTCCGGCCTCATTTTCCGAATTCCCAGGAATTCTAAGATGCGTTCTTTGGCGTCCGATAAGCCATAATGGTCATGATCTAATAATTTCTCTGCCTTGGCAATATCAATGCTGTCTTCGGAGGATTGACACCAAGGCAATTCCACAAGCCACTCCAAGTAATTCCGAGCCATCGGATATTCCGGTGACATCGTGGGAATCATGCCAAGACGGTCTACTTCGGCACGCACTTTTTCTTCCACCTCTTCGGGGTATTCATTTTCCTCAAGCTTGCCAAGGAAATAGTCTCTGTCCTGCTCCGACGCATCTTTTTCTTCACCCAGTTCTCGTCGGATGATTTTTATTTGTTCTCTCAGAAAATATTCCTTCTGCTGCTCCTCAATCTTCTCGCGGATCTCCGCCTGAATGCGATCTCCCAACTCTAGAGTGACCAATTCCCGGGTCAAACCCTCATCCACGAGCCGAAGCCGTTCTCGAACATCTAATTGATCCAGGACAGCCTGCTTTTGGGGTGGGTTTGCCAGGAGATAGGCTGCGGAAAAATCAGCCAAACCACCTGATGAGTCCAAATTATTTGCGGCAAGGTTAAAACCATCCCCAAGACTTGGATTATGCGACGCCACCTTCTGCGAAAGTGCCAGCACATTTCTAGCCAAAGCCTCTGTTTCTTCTTCATCCGGGTAAATGTCCTCGTGGTACAGCACTTTCGCCACGGGAACTTTGTCCAATCGCACAAAGCGATTGACCTGAAAGCGTCGGACGCCGCGGCAAATGTAATTGGATCCGCCATCGGGCAGGCGAATCCGTTTATGAACTTCGGCCAAAACGCCGGTGGTTGCATAATCCGCAGGAGCTGTGGGCCGCCGATCTTCCTCTGTGGGCGCGAACAACAACCCAACGTAACGCCCCTGAGCCATGGCCTTTTCCATGATGGCCGTTTCCATACCGCTTTCCGCAGTGACAGGCATGATGAGGCCGGGGAACGGAACGGAACGACGTAATGGGAAAACTACGACCACTTGAGGGGGCGGGCCCTCTTTGATCGCAGGTAAATTACCGAAATCCGCGAAGAAAGAACCTTGTCTTTCCCCGGTGGAGAGCATTTCATCAATATCCTTGAGTAGATCTTCTTCTTCCATGGCGGCCTAAGCGGCTTGAGGGGACAAGATTCTATCGCCTTCGGATTTCCCAATGATGGCTGCGCAGCAAGAATCTGACCAAACATTGACGGTAGTTCGAAGCATATCCAATGGCCGGTCAATGGCCAAGAGCAGCATGGCGCCTTCAATGGGCAAGCCGAGGGCCGTCAAAATTGCCGTCATCATGATGAGGCCCGCCGACGGAATTCCTGCTGCACCAACCGATGCCAACAAAGCCGTCAAAACGATGAATAGTTGCTTCGGAAGAGTCAAATCAAAGTCCCCGGTGGAGGCGTAATACTGGCAAAGGAAAATAACGCCGACGCATTCATAAAGAGCCGTGCCGTCCATATTCACTGTAGCGCCCAAGGGCAGGACAAAGGAAGAGTGCTTGTTCGACACGCCGCCGCGCCGTTCCACAGCCTCCAAAGTCACCGGCAAAGTGATGGAGGAAGAGGATGTCGAAAAAGCGGTCATTAAGGCAGGAGAAACCGCACGGAACCATGCCCAAGGTGATATTCCAGCAACAAATTTCAACAGAAGCGGGAGGACTACCACAGCATGGAAAAGTAAAGCCACCGCCACCATTCCCATGTAAAAGAGAAGTGGCTTAAAAGCGCTAAACCCCGTTTCCCCGACAACTTTCACCACCAAAGCGAAAACGCCGAACGGGATGAGCTTTAACACGCTACTTGCCAAAGCCATCATGACTGCAAAGAAAGACTGAAAGAGATCTTTCATACGCTGGGCATGTGGTTCTGCCACTTTTCCAATAAAAAACCCAAGCATCAAGGCAAAAACGATGACTTGCAGTAAATTCCCATTACTGCTCAGTGCCTCAAAAATATTCTGAGGGACCATGCGCAAAAGGATGTCGGCAAAACTGGTCCCCTCTCCCGGCGCAAAATTCTCAGGAACCACAAGGGGCAAGGTGACCCCAATTCCAGGCTGAGTAAGGTTGACAAGAAACAATCCGGTCATAATGGCAAACAAGGATGTCAGCATGTAATACAGCAAGGTTTTTGCACCAAGGCGACCAAACTCTTTTCCGCCCGCAATGCCAGCCACCCCAGTCACAATGCTGCTCAATACAAGAGGAACAATCAGCATCTTCAAGAGGCTCATGAACAAAGTGGCCACCATCACGAAGGGAGCCAGCCATGTCGCCCTCGATGACGTCGAATCCAATACGGAAAGGGTGACCTCATGTCCAGCTTTCAGGCTCAAGGTCTCCGAATAAGTCGCGATGGTGAATTCTTGGAGGACCCAGCCGACCCCCACTCCAAGGAGCATAGCCCAAGCGATTTTCGTGTGCATTTTCACGCCCCTAGGATACGCCTGCGGGAAGCCGACTACTTCACTGCACCTCGAGAAGTGCCCGTATCAAAGTACTCCTGTTTGTCCCGAAGCACTTGAAACTTCAGGTTTAACGTAGTCTCATGGGTGAGCCCAAAAATGCGTTCTGCTTTTTGAACCGCTTGCTCCCCCAAATACTTGGCCTGTGCGACTTCCCCATTTCTTGCATGAAT
>JAPKBM010000037.1 GCA_026421205.1 Planctomycetota bacterium | reverse complement strand
ATTACGGACATCACGGCGTATATTTTGCATGCCAGCGACATGAGCTGGGAAGCCCACAACTTCAACCTCATAGGTTGTCGTGAAAAACCCATTGTGTGTATTCACTTTATACATGGGGTAGGCAAGGATTTCACACTTGGCATAATCACAAGCAGCGCGAACCGCTGCCGACTTGATTTCACTGAGGCGAGAGAAATCGGAGTAATCTTCGCTTTCATTGGCATTCATGACCATTCCGTCCCTACCGAGGACTTTTGCCGTGTAGTTGTCAACGCCGTGACGCCAAAAGCCCAGATAGCTTCCCCCGCGGGCGCGGCCCACGACCTTGTCATTGGAAACTTGAATGTCCACGAGATAGTCATTCAAAGGGGCCACATTTCCCATAGTACGCGGAGTTTGGAAGATGTCTCGCGTAGAGTTATGGTTTTGCTCAAAGCGGCCGCTGGCCATGGAACAAGACGTGGAGAAAAGCAGCAATGCGGTGATTGCGATGCAAGAAGAGAGGCGAAGGGTGTTTCGCATGGGTGTGTGATTCAACTCGTTGAGGTAAGGAGGGGGGGGTGAAGCGCCCCTCTCCAACGAGGGGATTAACGCTTCTTGAGAATGTCCAAAACCTGTAATCGCGCGGCATTCCATGCCGGCCACAGGCTAAACAGAACAGCAGCACAAAGGGTGAGGCCCACTAACCAGCCGGCCGAGACCCATTCCACAGCGACCGGAATGTGGTCAAAGTGGTAAATCTCAGCTCGGAAAAGAGAGTCTCCGCCACCCAGCCATTTTTCAATGGTTTCTAAGTGGTTGGAGGCCCAAAGCCCAAGGCAAAGACCTAGTACCGAACCTGCAAGAGCCAAAAATCCCCCTAGTGCGACATAAAAAATTAAAATATTTGCAGGGGTTGCTCCAAGTGCGCGAAGAATTCCAATATCCCGGCGCTTCTCGGTGACTAAAAGAGTCAAGGTAGCCACCAGTTGATAGGCTGCAACTAAAACGATAAAAAAGAACATCACGCCGAGGAGCTCTCGTTGGTCCTCTACAGCCCTCAATAAAGAGCCTGCTTGGCGGCGCCAGCTCACCGCAAGGGGGAAGGATGCGGTGGAAATCCCTGCGGTTTGCAGAGCCCTTTCGAGTTTTTCAGTGAAGAGGAGCGGGTCGACATCGGCCGTTCCCCGGACGCTAATTTCAGAAAACCCAGGGTCATGGTGCAATATATCTGCCAAGTCAGCTCTACGTACCAGGGCCCGGTCAAGGTCATGGTCAAAGCGCCCACTCTGCAATGTGCCTGCAATCTGAAAGGTGGCCCGCAGAGTCGCTACTTTTCCGCCTTGTTGCTGAAAACTGAGGACTTCCAATGAGTCTCCTTGCAACAGCCCCAAGCGTTCTGCAGCCTGTTTCCCAATCCAGAGTGGAGGGAGCGAGGTGTTCGGAGAATCCCAAGGTGGGCAGTTCTCTTTTCCTTGGAGAAGAAGGCCAGACAAATCCGTAGAGCGGGGATCGGAAAGAGCGCGTGCACCCCGTCGGCCGACCAATCCGTAGTAATTCAAACGAGGCTCCAGGGATTGAAGGCCCGGCACGTCGGCGAGGGCAATTTTGTAGTCTTCTAGGCTGTGTCCGCCGCCGTAGCGAGGCGGCAAGGGCTCAATGATGGCATCACCCGATTCAGTGCGCACGGATTGCTCAAGTTCTTGGAGAAATCCGTTCATGACGGCAAGGACCGTGAATAAAACGGCCACCCCCAAAGCAATCGCAACGGCGGAAAGAAGAAGGAGGGCGCGTGTGCGCAGATAACCCCAAGCCAACGGGAAGAGCTTCATGGCGCGGGGTGAAGTTCTCCATTTTTCAGGATGAAGGTGGAGTCACACTGTGCCGCCACTGCTGCACTATGCGTAGCAAGCAGGCAGGCTGCCCCCTGTTCTCGAGCTAATTGCAGAAGGAGCTGTAAGATCTCATCGCCTGTTTGGGCATCTAAATTCCCGGTAGGTTCATCCGCCAGAAGAAGAGCGGGCTGAGAGATAAGGGCACGCGCAATGGCTACGCGCTGTTGCTCGCCTCCGGAGAGTTGCGTCGGCCGATGTTTTGCACGATTACCCAATCCGACGGATTCCAGAGCCTCTTTAGCTCGTTCTTGCTCTTGCTTCCTGCGGTTCCACCAAGACCCTCTAGCCAAACGGCGCGGCATTAAAACATTTTCAAAGGCGGAAAGCTCGGGGAGCAACTGGAATTGCTGAAAGACAAAGCCGACCTTCTCAGCGCGGAGTTTGGAAGATGCGGATTGACTTAAATTTTGAACTTCTTTGCCGTCAAGCAAGATGGTGCCTTGGTCAGGTGAGTCCAGCAAGCCGAGCAGGTGAAGCAGCGTCGATTTCCCCGTTCCGGAAGCGCCCATGAGAGCAACCGTTTTTCCGGCAAGTAAGTCAAGGGAAGCGCCCTTTAACACGGCAAGAGAATCGCCCCCAAGGGTGAACGTCTTGAAAAGATGATGTGCGGAAAGTATCGGGACGTTACTCATAACGAAGGGCTTCAACAGGGGAAAGTCTTGCAGCGAAAATAGCGGGGGCCAAAGTAAAGACAAGCCCCACGCAAAAGGCGCACAAAGAAAGGAACAGGGCTTGTTCGGAATCCCATCGTGCGGGAAGCCCTTCGATGACGTAAAGTTCGGAGTTGAAGATTTCAATGCCGAATTTTGTGCGAAGAAAATGTTCTAACTCTTGATGATGCTGCACCAGCCAGTAAGCACCGAAGTATCCAAGAAGGGCACCGACGCCTGAGGAAAATGCACCCATGCACATGAGAAGATGGGCCCGATGAAAAGGCGTGAATCCTAATGCGGAGAGCACGCCGAGGTCTCGGATTTTCTCTCTCACCAAAGCGCTCAAGGTGGTAAATAATCCAAAGGAAGCCACGATAACAATGAAAAACATGACTAAGGTGACGACGCGACGTTCGTTGTCAATGGCAGAAAGAAAGAGTGAGCGACGTTCTTCCCAGGTTTCAAGTGCTCCACCTTGATTTTTTCCAGGCAGAGGAATATCAGCTTTTTTGAGTTGACGAAGGACGGCCAACTTTCCGTCGGCAAAGGACACTCCGGGGCCGAGGCGAAGGATGATTTCAGTGAAGTCTGGCCCGGCCTTTCCGACGAGGTTGTAATGAAGGCCATTTCTTCCCATGCGGGGCATATAAATCCGATCTAAAGACATTTCATAATCAGATCCTGCATAAGTTCCGGCAAGGCGGAAGGACCCATTCGCTGGGATGAGTGGTTCATTGGATGGCGGCAGGATATACGGCAAGGAGCCAAGTTGCAGGAGTGTGTCCTTCAATCCCCCATCCTGTCGGTGGGAAGCAGGCAAAGTGCGTGCCAGCGTGTCACTAAGTAAAACAGGTGGACGCGAAAACGGCGAGTCTTGAGTGGGGAAGGGGTTTTCGACATTCACCGGAAGCAATTTACCCTTGTGAATCATTTCGCCGAAGCCGCCGGCATGCTGTGTAACCGAAGTTTCCGCTTCATGGTCGATGCCAACAACCTGCACTCCATTCATGTCGGAGCGCCGTGTAGAAGAAAGCCGGAGGTCGCCGTCGGGTAATCCCAAAATCGCGTAGGCAATGAGGTGCGGAGCGGTTACTTCAATTTCTGGCGCTGATTCCAGCGCTTGGCGATAGGTGGCGTAATTTCTAGGAGATTCCTCTACCGCAGGAATAAGAAGTAAGTCGCCCAGTGGCCCGCGCACACTCACACGGTCTTCGTGAATCAATCCATTCATGACGGATAGGACCACCAGAAGGGCAAGAAGGCCGATGGCCACCCCGAAGACCGCAAGGAGTTGAACGGGTCGGCGGAGGAGATAGGCCAGGGCGAGACGGATCACTCGGCTTCTTCAGTCTCCGGCCGCATGTGGGGAAAAAGGAGGACGTCTCGAATGGTGTCCACCCCCAAGAGAACCATTATCAAGCGATCCATGCCGATTCCACAGCCACCGGCGGGGGGCATACCGTAGGCCAATGCTCGGATGTAATCGTGGTCCACAGCATTCGGTGACTCGGGGTCGTTGGTAGCTTCGGCGACCTGAGCTTGAAAGTTTTCCAATTGCTTTTGTGGGTCGTTGAGCTCAGAGAAAGCGTTTGCGATTTCCATGCCACCTAAGAAGAATTCAAATCGCTCCGCCCAAACAGGGTCCTCCGCAATGGGCTTCGCCAATGGACAAATGGCCGCCGGATAGTCGATGACAAAGACAGGGCCTTGGAGCGTTGGTTCAACAAGGCGTTCAAACAAATCATTGACCGCCTTCCACCAACCGTAGCCTTCGGAGGAGGACGCTTGAATGTCTTCTTCTTTCAGTTTGGCGAGCACCGCACTTGTGTCGGTGGGGCTACAGCCAACTTTATTTTCAAATGCATCGGCCCAACGAACGCGTTGAAACGGCGCTGTGAGGTCATATTCTTTCCCGCGGAATGTGGTGAGTAGTTTTCCGCCTTTTGGTTCTAAGCCTGCCGCTTGAGCGCCGGCGGCAACCAGGGATTCCGTCAGGTCAATCATGGTGCGGTAATCCGTGAACGCTTGATAAAATTCAAGCATAGTAAATTCCGGATTGTGGCGGTTGGACAGGCCTTCATTGCGGAAAACACGGGCAAATTCATAGACCCGTTCCATGCCACCAACCAAGAGTCGTTTGAGATAAAGCTCCGGCGCAATGCGCAAATACAGGCCCATATCGAGCGCGTTGTGGTGAGTGGTGAATGGCCGGGCATTGGCACCTCCGTAGAGGGGGTGGAGGACTGGCGTTTCAACTTCAAGGAAAGCATGCTTTTCAAAGACGCGACGCATCGCCGACATTATGGCGGAGCGTTTCTGAAATCTTTGGCGGACCTCATCGTTGGAGAATAAATCTACATAACGCATCCGTGCGCGTAATTCGGTGTCTTGAAGTCCTTGCCACTTGGCCGGTGGGTCAAGCAAAGCCTTCGTCAAAATCCGCATGCTTTTTCCATAGACCGATGGCTGCCCTTTTTGTGTGGGTTTAAGCTCTCCGGTGATCTCTACGAGATCTCCTAGGTTCATCATCTTAAGGAGGCTGAAGTCCTCCGGAGAAAGCAAAGCCTTTTCCATGACGGCCTGAATTCTTCCGGATTGATCGGCCAGATCTAAGAAGGCCAACTTCCCATACCCACGTCGGGCCATCACACGCCCACAAAGTGTCACCTCATCTCCGACGCAGTTTTCGAACGTGGCGAGGACATCGGCGGCCATCGCTCGAGAGGCTGGAGGCGTAGCTGGGTAAGGGTCCACGCCGGAAGCCTTGAGGTCTTCTAGCTTTTGGATGCGGTCGGGTTGGAAGGAATCAGCCATGGTTTGGGGGCACAAAAAAATCCCGCAGGCTGAATTCTAGACCTGCGGGATGGCTTGGGGAGTGGTGGAGCTAAGGGGGCTCGAACCCCTGACCTCCACACTGCCAGTGTGGCGCTCTCCCAGCTGAGCTATAGCCCCACTCCCAGAAACCGGAGGATTCTTCCAACCGGGCGAAACAGTTTACCCACGCGGCGTTAAGATTCCACCCATTCATGGCTTACGAATTCACTGAAATCGAGGCGCGTTGGCAAGCTTTTTGGGCGGCAAACCAAACTTTTCGGACCCTAGGACCGGGGGATGAGGGCTTTGACGCATCCAAGCCAAAGTACTACGTGCTGGATATGTTTCCTTACCCCAGTGGTGCGGGCCTTCATGTGGGGCATCCAAAGGGTTACACGGCCACCGACATCATGGCGCGCTACAAACGCCATCAAGGTTTCAATGTGCTTCACCCCATGGGTTGGGATGCCTTCGGCCTTCCTGCGGAGCAATACGCCATTCAAACGGGTACGCACCCTGCAAAAACGACGAAGAAGAACGTGGACCGTTTCCGTGAGCAGTTGCAAGAGCTTGGGCTTTCTTATGACTGGCAACGTGAAATCAACACAACGGACCCCAATTATTATCGTTGGACGCAGTGGATTTTTTCGAAACTATTTGACAAGGGCTTGGCGTACCAAGCGGAGATTCCTGTTTGGTGGTGTGAAGCACTGGGCACCGTGTTGGCAAATGAAGAGGTGATTGCCGGAAAGTCAGAGCGTGGGGGCCATCCTTGCGTGAAGCGGCCCTTGCGGCAGTGGATGTTGAAAATCACGGCTTATGCGGATCGGCTTTTGGCGGACTTGAAAGACTTGGATTGGCCTGATTCTGTGAAGGCCATGCAGAAGGAGTGGATCGGCCGTTCCGAAGGCGCGGAGGTGCACTTTGCGGTGGAGTCCACCGACGCAAGTTTGTCCGTTTTCACGACGCGTCCTGACACACTATTCGGCGCAACCTTTTGCGTTCTTTCTCCAGAGCACCCCAGGGTTGCGGATTGGACGACGTCGGCACAAGAGGACGCGGTCAAGGCTTATCAGGTGGAGGCTTCCAAGAAGTCAGACTTGGAACGCGCAGAACTTCAAAAAGAAAAAACAGGCGCGTTTACAGGTGCGTATGCAGTGAACCCCGTTTTCGAAGAAGGTGACTCGCGCCGACGGATTCCGATTTGGATTGCAGACTACGTTTTGATGTCTTATGGAACGGGCGCCATCATGTGCGTGCCCGGCGGAGATGCCAGAGATTTGGAGTTTGCGCAAATTATGAAGCTTCCCGTGATTGAAATTGAAGGAGAAGACGGGCGCATGATTCATTCAGAATGGTTAGATGGGGAAACAGTGGAAGAGGCAAAATCAATCATGTGTACTTGGTTGAAAGAGCAGGGCTTCGGCGAAGAAAAAGTCACGTACCGTTTACGAGATTGGCTCTTTAGTCGGCAACGTTATTGGGGAGAGCCTTTCCCTCTTTTGCACGGCCCCGATGGGGAAACTGCATTGGTGGCGGAAACGGACTTACCGGTGAGCCTTCCCGAATTAGATGATTTCTCACCCAGTGCCGACGGCGCCCCTCCTTTAGCGCGTGCGAAGGAATGGGTTGAAGTGGTGGACGCCAATGGGAAAGTCTGGAGGCGAGAAACCAATTCTATGCCGCAATGGGCGGGGTCTTGTTGGTATTACCTTCGGTTTTTGGACCCGACCAACGCGGATGCCGCATGGGGGCATGAGGTTGAGAAATACTGGATGCCGGTCGACTTATACGTTGGTGGTGCGGAGCATGCTGTTTTGCATCTTTTGTACGCGCGATTTTGGCATAAAGTTCTTTTTGATTGCGGCTTGGTCAGCACGCGGGAGCCTTTTCAGAAATTGGTCAATCAGGGCATGGTGCAATCGTTTGCCTTTAGAAATTCCAGTGGGGTTTTACTGCCCGTCGAGGAGGTGGAAGCAAAAGACGGCGCATTTTTCCAGAAGTCCGATGGCTCAGAGGTGGAGCGCATCGTCGCGAAAATGTCTAAATCCCTGCGCAATGTCGTGAATCCTGATGACGTGATTGCGGAGTTCGGCGCCGACACCATGCGTTTGTATGAGGCCTTTATGGGCCCTGTCACAGCGAGTGCACCGTGGAATCCACGAGACTTGCCTGGTGCGCATCGGTTTCTTCAGCGGGCTTGGCGCCTTGTCGAAGACGGGTTTTCGACAGAGGAGAATTCTGCGGTCGAACGAGCCCTCCATGGATGCATCAGGAAAATCACGGAGGATTTAGAGGCTATGGGAAACAACACCGCTTTGGCCGCTATGATGGAGTTTGTGAATGTGGCTACCAAAGAAAAATCCGGGCTGACTCTTTTTCAGACCGAGCGGTTTGCGCTCTTGCTCAATCCTTTTGCACCGCATTTAGCCGAGGAGATTTGGAAGCTTGCCGGCCACGACACTTCATGCGCCTGGGAGCCATGGCCAAGTTTTGATGCGTCTTTACTTGTAGTGGACACTTTGGACTTGCCCGTACAAATTAACGGGAAAGTTCGTGCACGCATTCAAGTGTCGGCAAGTGCGGATGCAAAAGAATTAGAAGATGCTGCAATGGCGGAAGTCGCCAACCTGCTTGAGGGGAAAACTTTACGCAAGGCGATTGTGGTTCCAGGAAGACTCATTAACTTGGTGGTGAACTGATGAAGCTCCCAGGGAACTTGGCTGAGTGGATTACTTGTTTAGAGCAAGCTGGTGAGTTGCATCGCATTTCCGCCGAAGTCGACCCCTATCTTGAGATAGCGGAAATTGTGGACCGGATATCAAAGGAGGATGGCGGAGAAAATAAAGCGCTCTTGTTTGAAAATGTGAAAGGCAGCACGATGCCTGTTTTCATCAATGGATTTGGTTCTCGAAAGCGCGTCGGACTTTCATTGGGTGTGAATTCCATGGCGGAGCACGCGCAACGGATTGAGGAGCTCCTGGAGCAAGCCCCTCCAGAAGGCCTGCTGGAGAAATTACGGATGCTTCCGAAATTGGCGGAAGTTGGAAAGTGGTTCCCGAAGAAAGTGACATCGGCACCTTGCCAAGATGTGGTTCTTCAAGGGGAGGACGTGGACTTAGGACTATTGCCCGTCTTGACGACATGGCCTGAGGATGCTGGCCCATTTATCACTTTTCCCTTGTGTGTGACACAGGACCCAGAGTCCGGCCGGCGAAATTTGGGCACGTACCGTTTGCAGATTATGGGGCCCAGGGAAACAGGATTCCATTCGCATTTGCATAAAGACGCGCGTCGGCACTTGGCAAAAGCAGAAGAGCTGGGTGAGAAAATCCCCGTTGCCGTCTGCATTGGGGCAGATCCAGCAACTTGTTTCGCCAGTGTCGTCCCTGCTCCCCCTGATTTAGATGAACTCTTGATTGCCGGTTTTCTTCGCAATCAGCCAGTTCCTTTAGTCCCTTGCAAGACGGTTCCTCTGGAGGTTCCTGCAACGGCAGAGATCGTCTTGGAAGGTTGGGTAGATCCTTCGGAACTTCGTCGTGAAGGTCCCTTCGGAGATCACACTGGATTTTACAGTTTGGCCGACGACTACCCCGTGTTTCATGTGGAGTGCATCACGCACCGAAAGAATCCGGTGTATCACACCACACTGGTGGGTCGGCCTCCGCAGGAAGATAGTTGGATCACCGAGGGCATTGAGCGCCTTTTGCTTCCCATTGTTCAAAAAACTCTCCCTGAGGTTACGGATTACAGAATGCCGTTCGAGGGAGTTGCTCATAACTTGATGCTCATTCAGATAAAAAAATCCTACCCTGGCCATGCACGTAAAGTCATGAATGCGATTTGGGGATTGGGGCAGGCCATGTTTACGAAAGTGATTGTGGTGGTTGACGAGGATGTCAATATCCATGATGACTCCGAAGTGGTCTGGAAGGTTTTAAATCATATTGACCCGCAACGAGATTTAGAGTTCACGTTGGGTCCGATGGAGACTTTAGATCATGCAGCTCGAGAAGCGTGCTACGGCTCGAAAGTGGGTATTGATGCCACACGGAAATGGCCGGAGGAAGGCTTCCATCGAGATTGGCCAAGCGTGATTGAGATGTCGTCGGAAGTCAAGGAATCGGTGGCCAAACGCTGGAAAGAATTTGGCTTCTAGATGGGAAACTCAGCCGTTTCTGCCGAACCGAAGGTAGAATCTTCCCTCATGAAAAACCTTGCCTTTGCATGCTTTGCGTCCTTGCTGCTAACCTCAGGCTGCACCTTTTTTCAAGACGACATGGGCTTCTTCAAAGAAGGACCCGGGCTGACTCTAGCCTCCGCCAGAGACCTTGAGGCCCATGTGCAGTATTTGGCCAGTGACCGCTTAGAGGGCCGGAGAGCGGGAACAAAAGGCGCTAACGATGCAGCACGATACTTGGCAGAGCAGATGGAACTTGCAGGTCTAGAGCCCGCGGGAGAGAACGGCGGCTGGTTTCAGGAGTTTGAAATACAAATGCCACCCCAACCCGGTGCTTGCTCTTTGATTGTGAATCAAAAGGAGTGGAGAAATGTGGGCACGGTGCAAGCTTCCGCTAGCACATTAAGTATGGGGCGTCTTGTATCCGTGAAATATGGTTTAGTTCTTCCTTCGCATGGAATGAATGATTACCAAGATGCCGACGTCGAGGGGGGCATCGTTTTGATCCGCCGGTACACCATGTTTGGCCCCAAGGCAGATCCAGCCATGGCAGCATTGGGAAATTTGCGAAAGAAAATTCGCAATGCACAGGAGGCGGGTGCAGTCGGTGTGATTCTTGGAACGCACCCAGACGATGTGGTCTTGGGCGGAGATGCGATTCTGGATTTCACGGATGTCCCTGGGCAGATGGGAATTCCCGTGCTGACAGTTTCGCCAGAGCTTTTCCTTGAGTTAGAGAACCAATGCAAGGAAGGTCAACGGCAAGAGGCTGTTGTATCCGCTACTGTTTTGAAAAGCACGGCGAAAACATTGAATGTGTTAGGGAAGATTCCAGGGAAGAGCGAAGAGATTCTTGTGGTCGGAGCGCACTATGATCATTTAGGTTGGGGAGGGGAAGGTTCTTTGGCGCCGGGGGTGCATGCCATTCATCATGGGGCCGATGACAATGCATCAGGCACGGCCGTGGTTTTGGAATTGGCGGAAAAGCGCGCATCGTCTTTTGTCCAACCGGCAGACACGGTTCTCTATGCGCTTTGGGGTGCAGAAGAGGAAGGCCTTTTGGGGTCTCAGGCTTGGGTGAATGCTCCGACGGTTTCCCTAGAGAAGATTACGGCAAATATTAATATGGACATGGTCGGCCGTTTGCAACGAGGGGGGATTACGGTCGGCTCGCATGGAACTGCCGACGCATTTGCACCGGCCCTTGTTGAGGCCAATTCTTTTTTGACTGAAGTGCTTTCCTTTGAACCGACGGCAGAAGATCTCCCTGGGGGCGGCGGGTCCGACCACATGAGTTTTCACGCCCTTAATATCCCTGCCATCTTTTTCTTTTCTGGTCTCCACTCGGATTATCATAAGCCTTCCGATGAGGCTGAAAAATTGGATTATCCACGGATGGCTGCTTTAGTAGACAAGGTTGCCTTATTTGTGGATGTGCTCATGGCCGCGCCTGCGGACTCTTTTAAGTATCGGAAGCCCCAAGGGAAATCTAGCGAGGATGCTCGCGAAGTGCGTGCGGCCAAAGTTTGGTTTGGCTCTATTCCAGACTATGGGGCATCTCCGCCGGATGGTGGAATGCAGATTGCCGGAACCTCCCCAGGGGGTCCGGCCGAAAAGGCTGGCTTGCTCAAAGGAGATATCATTAAAAAGGTTGGCTCAATTATGGTCGGGGACATCTATGATTTCATGGACGCATTAGCCGATTTTCAGAACGGGCAAACCGTTGATGTCCTTGTTCTTCGAGCCGGCATCTCCCACACATTCCCCTTAACCTTCTTCCCACGTACTACTGGTGATTGATTCTCCTCTTTCAAGAAACGCAACAGAGTCCGGTGAATTGGCACCTCGGACGATTCCTACTTTCGAAGAATGCTGGACCGGTTCTGAGAAAAGAGCCCGCTCTATCTCTTTTGAAGACATTCAAATTGAAGTCCCCTTTCGTCGAGTCCTACTCTCGAATGGGAATTATTTGGATTTAGACGACACGTCTGGCCCACAAGGCTTTGACCCTCGGGTGGGTATTCCCGCAATCCGGGATTCTTGGGTTGAGCCCCGTTTGGCTCGGGGGGATACGAACCACTCACAGCTTTATTACGCACGCCAAGGTTTGATTACCGCAGAGATGGCATTTGTTGCTTCTCGTGAAGGCGTGGACGTGGAATTTGTGCGTACAGAAATCGCTGCTGGAAGAGCGGTCATCCCTGCAAACCGGAATCATCGTGAGTTAGAGCCCATGATTATTGGAAGAAAGTTTCGGACGAAGATCAATGCGAACATCGGGAATTCAGCCACGCATTCTTCGATTGCGGAAGAGGTCGAGAAGCTTCAATGGGCGACGATGTGGGGCGCTGATGCCGTCATGGATCTGTCAACTGGAACCAACATCCACCAAACTAGAGAGTGGATTATGCGCAATGCTTCGGTGCCCATTGGTACGGTGCCTATCTACCAAGCGTTGGAAAAAGTCGGCGGTGACCCTTCTCAGTTGACCCTAGACGCTTTTCTGGAGACTTTGGTGGAGCAGGCCGAACAGGGGGTGGATTATTTCACCATTCACGCAGGCGTCTTGTTGCACCACATTCCCATGACCGCAAAACGGAAAACAGGCATTGTGTCTCGTGGGGGAAGCATCATGGCTTCTTGGTGTTTGCATCATCACACTGAAAACTTCCTCTACACGGGTTTCGAGGAAATCTGTGAAGTGATGAAGAAATATGATGTCACCTTTAGCTTAGGAGATGGTCTTCGCCCAGGTTGTATTGCCGACGCAAATGATGAAGCCCAATTTGGGGAACTCAAAGTTTTGGGTGAACTGACGAAGGTTGCTTGGAGGCATGACGTGCAGGTCATGATTGAAGGCCCAGGTCACGTATCCATGAACCTGATTAAAGAAAATATGGATTTGGAATTGAAAGAGTGCATGGAAGCGCCTTTCTATACATTGGGGCCCTTGGTGACCGACGTCGCTCCTGGTTATGACCACATCACTTCGGCCATCGGCGCGGCGCAAATTGGTTGGTACGGGACCGCCATGCTTTGTTACGTCACTCCCAAAGAGCATTTAGGTTTGCCAGATCGTGATGATGTCAAGACTGGGGTTGTGACTTATCGTATTGCCGCACACGCAGCGGACTTGGCGAGTGGTTTACTGGGGGCGCAGGAGCATGACGATGCTCTCTCTGAGGCCCGCTTTGAATTTCGTTGGCAGGACCAGTTCAACTTATCCTTGGACCCCGTCACCGCGCGCTCTTACCACGACCAAACGCTTCCCGCTGAACCCTCCAAAACGGCGCATTTTTGCTCCATGTGCGGGCCAAAATTCTGCTCCATGCGCATTACGGAGGATATTCGGAAGGCTATGGACGAGAAATCCGTGGAATTTGCCTCCACGGGGGGCAACCTCTACGTTTAAGAAAACCAGGGGCATCGACCGATAAAGGGCTATGACCCATTCGGTGCCCCAAGACCTCCAGGATTTCATTCGCCTTCATCCGGCGTGCGAGCACCCTTTTTTAGCCCGTTTAAGCCGGGCAGGGGTCGGTTCTGAGGCTCTGACTCTCTTCGCGCGGGAATACGCCATCCTTCGTCGCGGTGCACGCGCGGTGGATGCTTGTTGCCCTCAATCCGAAGAGCGTTTTGCTGATTTCCTTCGTTCTTGTGGGGTCGGTGTCCCCGCCGATGAACATGCCTTGCCAGGAACTCGAATGGCCCTTGATGGGCTTCGGGATGTTCTGCGAGACCCGCGTCTTCATGACGGCAGTCTTTGGGCGATCGAACAAGTCGGCCGCTCTTGGGCGCAAGGCTGGCTCAAAACGACCTGTTCCCGAGGAACGTGGGATATCTATTGGCAAGAGCTTTCCCGCGCCGAGGACTGGGTCCGCACGCCGCGCATGGACGCAATGACCCTAAGTCCGTGGTACGAGGGTGCCCGCCACTCTTTGAATCGCCTCGCAAATTTCTTGGACGGACTAGAAGCGGCTGTGACCACCTTGCAGGCTGCGTAAAAGCATTTAGAGACTGAGCTCGCCCTGTTAGGATTTGCCCCATGGCAACTTACCTGTCAGGCATTCAGCCCAGTGGTCTTCAACATCTAGGCAATTACTTCGGTGCTATTCGTCAACATCTTTCTCTTCAGGAGCAGGAGGGGGAGCATTATTACTTCATCGCGGATTTTCACGCGCTCACAACGGTTCAGGATCCGGAGAAGCTTCGGGAGTATGTTCGTGAAACAGCAATCACATATTTGGCCTTAGGGTTGGATCCGGAAAAAGCGGTTTTATGGAGGCAAAGTGATGTGCCGGAGGTGCAGGAAATTGCATGGCTCCTTTCTACGGTGACGGGGATGGGGCTTTTGGAGCGCGCGCATTCTTTTAAGGACAAAGTGGCCAAGGGGGTCAAGCCTCATGTCGGCCTTTTCACGTATCCACTTTTGATGGCCGCAGACATTCTGGCTTACGACGCCACTCATGTTCCTGTGGGCAAAGATCAAGTGCAACATGTTGAGATGACCCAAACCATGGCGGGTTACTTCAATAACACTTTCGCCGACGTATTCGTTCGGCCGGAATGTTTGTTGCCCAAAATGGGGGCAGCTCAAAAAGTTCCGGGGCTGGATGGCCAGAAGATGTCGAAGTCATACGCGAATACAGTTTGGATTTTTGAGGAAGGGAAGAAGTTGAAAAAGAGGCTAGGAAAAATTGTGACGGATTCACGCCCGCCTGAAGAGCCGAAGAATCCGGCCGACCTTTTTCTCTTTGATTTACTTGCTCTTTTTCTGCCCGAAACAGACTTACAGGAATGGAAGGAGAAGGTGGAAGCAGGTGGTACGGATGCGCCCGGCTATGGTCATTTGAAAATAGCTATCTTTGAGGCCATGGAAGCCTACTTTGCTCCAGCAAGGGCGCGGCGCCTTGAACTTCTTGCGGATATCGCCGAAGTAGATCGGATCTTAGCGAAAGGTGCCGACCGCGCCCGCGAACGTGCATCGGTTGTCCGTGACCGTGCTTATGCCGCTTGTGGGTTACGTTAGAGGGGTTCTACGTGCTATGAAGGCTGTGCGACATGCTTTGAAGCGCTGAGTCTGGGGTTGAAGTTAGTTTTTTCTTGCTGAGTGTGTGATTATTTAATTCGTTACAGCACCTGCCATTTCAACTGTGCCTCAACGGGCGCATGATCGGACAATTCTCGCTGTTCGATTGTCATGGTTTTCAACAACTCCAGCTTCAAATCAGCACTACTTCGTATCGCAATAAAATCGATCTCAGTGAAATACTCTGTGCCCTTATTGCCATGAAAGGTATGTGCTTTGTCTACGGCAAAAGAGAAACCCGCATCAGTAAACAACTGCATGGTTGCTGAACGAGGTTGCGCATTAAAATCTCCTGCAAGGATGACGGCCAAGCCTAATTCATCGACATCGTCAATCAATTCTTGTGCCTGTTTTAATCGAATGGTGTCATCCGATACCCAGTCAAGATGTAATGGAACGAACAATACCTCGCGCCCGCCAAGCCTGAAGTGACATAATGGGAAATTACGCGGCTCTGTGCCCGCAGTGTAAAACTTAGGCTCGATTCGCGTGAGTGGGTATTTGATTAATGCAGCAATCCCGTAACGTCCACCGTCGTAATCCATGAAGGATTGAAATACTGCATTGGTAGCAGTGCGATCAGCAATAAAATGTGCTTCGTCTACATTGTTCGAGCGGCCGCAATGTTCATCCACTTCTTGCAGCGAGATTAAATCAGCATTGCGTGAGGCAATGAATTCAGCTTGATCGCTGAGTCGCATTTTCCAATTGATATCTGCGCCGTGCCGAATATTATAAGAGAGGACACGCAGCTCGCCCTCTGGAGAGGCGCAGGCGGAGATTAGGCCCAGTATGAGTAGGGCGCGGATTGCGGAGGTATTTATCAGTGTCATCGGCCATCGGAGCGACCCCGTCAGTGAAAAGTTTCGACGGTCCCTTACTCCACGAGGTTCGGTTCAATCCAGTTCGTGATAAACGAGTTGGTATCGCCGGGCTTTGCATTGCGTCGGTTGCTAGCAAAGATGAGGCGCTTTCCGTCATGGCTGAACATAGGAAACCCGTCAAATCCTGGGTAATGCGTGACTTGATCATTCCGTGTTCCATCATCATGGATGATGAACAAATCAAAATCGCGCCCACTTTCGGAGCCTTGATTGGAAGAGTAAATAATCCGCTTATTGTCTGGATGCCAAAAAGGGCCGAAGTTCGCCGCTCCATTATCCGTGACTTGAACTTTTTTGCCTCCGTCTTTATCCATGACACGAATTTGTAATGCCATAGGCTCAATGGAGTTTGTGGCCAATAGATTGCGGTAATGCTGTACCGCTTCCTCTGTTTCTGGGTAGTAGGAACGGTAGACAATTCTTTTGGAATCATGAGAGAAGAAAGGCCCACCGTCATAGCCCAACTTGTCCGTTAATTGCTTTAGCCCGGTGCCAT
>JAPKBM010000036.1 GCA_026421205.1 Planctomycetota bacterium | reverse complement strand
GCGCCTCGCCCTATGTAGAAATAGTGATATTGAAACCAGGAACGACCTCTACCTCCCTTTAAAATACTGGAGGGCCTCGGGATTCGCCAACGCTTCCGCATTCTTCACTTTTCTTCCATGAAGAACATCGCGTACCGCAAGTTCTGATATTTTTCCGGACCGTGTTCTTGGGATATCCAAAACAGCCTGAATCACCGCAGGAACATGGCGCGGGCTGGCCCCAACACGAACCACCGTTCGTATTTCGCGCATGATATCTTCCGTCAAACGTTCTCCATCCAGCAACACCACGAATAAAACAACCTGCTGATCCCCGTCGGGAAGATCTTGCCCCACAACAACCGCTTCAAGAACCTGCGGGATTTGTTCCACCTGCCGATAAATCTCTGCCGTTCCAATTCTCACTCCTCCTGGATTCAATGTGGCGTCAGAGCGCCCGGCAATCACCATGCCGCCTCGCTCTGTCAGAGAAACCCAATCTCCGTGTCGCCAAAGACCCGGATAGGTTTCAAAGTAAGCGGCACGATAGCGAGATCCGTCGGCGTCCGCCCAAAACGAAACGGGCATGGAGGGAAAAGAGGAAAGGCAAACTAACTCACCCGGCTCATTCAAAACGGGTTGCGCATGTTCGTTGAAAACAGCAACATCCATTCCGAGGCCACGGCATTGAATTTCTCCACGATAAACCGGGAGCAATGGATTCCCTAAGACGAAACAAGAAACAATATCTGTCCCCCCGGAAATACTTGCCAGCATGACGTCGGCTTTGACATCTTGGTAAACCCAATCAAAGGACTCGGGGACAAGGGGGGAACCCGTAGAAAGGATCGATTTCAGGGCGGACAGGTCATGGGTTTCTCTTGGCCGGACGCCGGATTTCTTACACGCGTCAATCCATTTTGCCGAAGTTCCAAAGACCTGAATCCCCTCTTCCGCGGCAACGTCCCAAAGTGCTTCGGGGCCAGGGTGAAAGGGGTTTCCATCAAAAAGCACCAAGGTGGCACCACTGGCCAAGCCCGTTACCAACCAATTCCACATCATCCAACCGAGCGTGGTGTAGTAAAAAAGTTTATCCCCATCCTGCACGCTCGTGTGCAACTGATGCTCCTTCAGATGCTGCAACAACGTGCCACCTTGCCCGTGCACGATGCACTTCGGCTTGCCGGTTGTGCCGGAGCTAAACATGATGTAAAGCGGATGATCAAAGGGAAGTGGTTCAAAAACCGCCGCGACATTTTTTTTCGTTAAAAACTCAGGCCACGTTTTCCAGTTCGGGAGCGTGGCGTCAACGGAAGCAAAAGGAAGGAGAACCGCCACTGAAACTGTAGGGAGGCTCTCAATAACTTCCTGCAACTTTGAGCTCATGTCGACCGACTTTCCCTTCCAAAAATAACCATCACAAGCTAGCAACAACTTCGGTTCAATTTGCCCAAAACGGTCCAAAATACCCGTCGCTCCAAAATCCGGAGAACAAGAAGACCAAATCGCACCCAAAGCGCTGGTGGCTAACATGGCAACCACAGCCTCCGGACAATTGGGCAAGATAGCCGCCACGCGGTCTCCAACACCGACACCAATTCCCCGCATGGCTGCTTGAGCACGTCCGACCTCGGCGTACAACTTTGCGCGGGACCACTCCTCACGCCGACCATCTTCGCCACGGAAAATAATCGCCGTTTGGTCATCGCGTCGGCTCAATAAATTTTCGGCGAAATTCAGCGTTGCGCCGGGAAACCACTGCGCGCCGGGCATGGAGTCTTGGATGAAGACATCTTCGCCCAACTCCCCGACTACTCCACAGTAATCCCAGATACTGGCCCAAAAAGTTTCCCGATCCTCCACCGAAAACTTCCAAAGAGCTGCGTAATCTACGCAAGTCGGCCCGCCCGCGCTGGGGAGCCATTCCATGTACTGCGCCATCGGAGAAGCCGACGCCTCATCCTTCTTTGGCACCCACAGAGGTTTGTCCATGAATTCCTATTGGTCGCGGCTACACAAATTCAAGAATCCAGCCAAGTCATTCGTCTCCGGAAGTTTTGCCGCAGCATCCCAAATGGCCTGACGACGAGCGTCGGAAACGCCAACCGCTAGCGCATCAAACTTGGCACGTATTTCTTCATCAGAGAGTGGATCTCTTGGGTCTCCTTTCGGCCAGTCAATCTGCTTTTCAAAAGTTCGGCCATCGACGGTATCTACAGCAACATGACACCGCTGAACCTTTGGGAAAGCCGCTTCAAAGTCAGGCTCCGCAAAAACTTTAATCTTGTCGATGTGATCCAACACGCGAGGGTCACGCACAACATCCTCATCAAACAAATCCGGCGTCACGCGACCATAAAGAACACCCATGGTGATGCAGTAAGGCAAAGAATGGTCCGCACTTTCTCGCGTGGTTGGCCGATACTTTGCAGGGTCCGACAAAATATCGGCTGCTTTCGTTAATGTTTTAATCCGAATCTCCCGGATGTCGTCGGCGGACAAGTCATTGTCTTTACAAATGCTAATCGTGCATGAAATTGGCGCGTGGGTGAGTGCTTCCGTGGGGAAAAACTTCATCCCGCACTTCAAAATTCGCCAGTCTTTGCCAAGGTCGTCAAAGATTTCCCATTTCCACTCGGAATCCATCACGTGCAACAAACTCTCTTTCCCTTCAAAAATATGAGCCGGTCCGGAAAAACCCCGTTGCGCCAAGAAACATGCTTCTAACCCCGCGCGCGTGGCCATGGGTGAAACGGTGTTCTTCATCATCGTCAAATGACCGGCCGTCACCGCGCCCAAGGTGCAATTGGCTGCACCCGCAATCCCCACGGCGTGTTGAAGCTGCTCCGCCGAAAGGCCCAGAGGTTTTCCCGCCGCATAAGCTGCCGCAAAAGCCGTCAACGTGGCATGATGCCAACCTAGTTCCCGGATTCCCGGAAAAGACACTTCACATAAACGTTGTTGAATTTCATAAGCCACCAACATCCCCAAAAGAAAATCTCTGGCCCCGGCACCGGAAACCTCTGCGCCCGCCAAAGGAGCAGAGAGACAGTCCGACGGATGACACGGATCTTGCTGCCAATAAATGTCGTTGTAATCCTGCGCACGCACGGAAAGCGCATTCAAAAAGGCGGCTTGAATAGGCGCCACTTTTGCCCCTTCGCCAAATAAAGTGCACTTTTCTGAACCACCCTCTTCGGCAATCATGTCGCGCACCATGATCCAGTCCGGCGTCTGGCTGCCACCAAAAGCGCAACCCAAACTATCCAAGAGGTATCGCCGTAATTCATCCACAACTTCGGCGGGCAAATCATCCCAGGAAAGGTCTTTGACCCATTGGGCAAGTTGGTAAGAAAGGTATTCTGTGGAGGGCTTGTCGGTATCGTGTGCCATGATGCCTGAAATGCTACCGACTCCCACCCCTCAAAATCTCCACTTGGCGGGCGGAATGTGCCTTAGAATTTGGGATTTTGGTGGCGACGGCCCAGTCACTCTGGCACTCCATGGTTTCCTGGACACGGGCCGATCCTTTGCTGGAGTTGCGCAACATTGGGGACCCACCCAAAGAATTTTGGCCCTGGATTGGCGCGGTCATGGGGAAAGTGACCGCGTTGGCAAAGGCGGCTCGTACCACCAGCTCGACCACCTCAAGGATCTCATCCAAGTGCTTGATTTACTGGCCGACCGCGGGGATGCCCCTCGCCATATTTTGGCACACTCCATGGGAGCGGCCATTGCTCTGTTAGCTGCAGGGACAATGCCGACCCTCTTCCCCGACCGATTCACCGTTCTCGACAATTTGGGCGGCTTCGCCATGGATGCAGAAGACTACTGGAGCCGCATGGCGGAAGTTTTGCAATCAACGCGCAAAGAAAAACTACCGTTCCGAACTTTTCTCTCCAAAGAGGAAGCCCTATCTCGCGTTCAAGCAAACAATCCTCACATGACCGCCGACGGCGCAAAACTCTGGCTGAATGGTGCGGGGGTTGAACTGGAAGATGGAAGCATCCAACTCCTATTTGACAACAATCTCCGCGGACCCAACCCTTATTCGTTTCCAGAATCTTTCTGGATTTCTCTTTGCAAGAGAGTCCAAGCAAAAACCTTGGTCATTGCACCAGAATTCGGGTTTTTCCCAAAAACGAGTGTGATGCGCCAACGTTTTGAGGCATTAGCCGACGGCACCCTGCTGGAACTCTCTGGTGTGGGACATCATCTGCATGTCGATGTGCCCGACCAGATTCCAAGGATTAATTGCCTCCCGAAGTAAACCTTTGTTCTTTTTTTAACGCCAAACAAGGGTCCTCAGATTCTGTATCCAATAATTTGCCAAATCAACACTTCCAATTAAATTCAAAGAATTCGTAGAAATAAAGTGCACGTCTCCGGCACCTTGATTCGGTGCGGCCACACAAATCTTTGAGCCGTCGGCATTCAAGGCGGCCTCCCAGGAGTCTGGCCCCAAGTCCATCGCAGAAAAATAAGATGCTTGAACACCATTCGCACTCCCTTGTTCGAAATCAACGCGCATCATCCAACCCTTCGAGTATGTCCCAAAATTAGGTGTGCCAAATCCACCCACCATGCAGAATCCACCCAAGGGGGCCATGCGGAGATACGTCGGTGCACCCCCACTCACGAGAGGGGGAGTTGAATAGTCTCCGAGACATTGAATCCCTGGCATGGTGGGGTTGTGGTCAATCCAAGAATTTGTCTCAAAAGAGTATCTCCCAATTTCGGCATTCATCGAACCCGCGTGTTGCACCAAAACCCAAAGCTCTTTGCTATTGGGTGCCCACGCCATATCGGTAATGACGCTCACGATTGATTGCCCATGATCTGGAACCTCAAGTGTCCTGATTTCTTGCAAATAGGTCGGACTAGCCGGGTCCAAATCATAAATCCAGTGCTTCATCGTCAAGAGTCCCGGAATGCAAGCCCGCTTTCCATCATTGCGCATACGCCAAAACTGCGTAATCCCCCGGCTTGAAATTCCATTGGTTTCCGCAACGACTTGACCATAGGTGGAACTGGAAAGATTCACATCAATGGCCTTCAACTCATGCAGCGCGCCACTTGGACCTGACAGCGTCCAAACACGTTGTTGCTCTCCTGCAAAAACGGCATCAAATACATCTTCGCCGTTGCTGGACCAAATCGTTGACCAATTAGGAACTCCGCTTCGGAAATCTGCGCGGCGAATTCCGACCCTCGAAACTCCCAAAAAAAGATCTTGGCCACCATTGCCATAACTTGCTCCTGTTGGACCATAGGGAGGCATGACTCCCGTGTCTTCCAGAGTCGTTGTTCGCGGGTCTATCGTAAACCATTCGTTGGCTCCGGAATAACCATAGGCAACAAAAATCTGTGGCTCCACAGTCAAAACAATACTCAAAGCATTGGAAGATGCCATCCCCACCGTAGAGTCCAAAACGCCCGCCTGAGCAAATACCTGCATTCCAGCCAAAGAAGGGGACGTCGGAATGGAAAAAGACACGTTAAAAGAACCGACGCCAGGCTGCCCAAGCTGACCGCTCAACGGCACGAGAGACTGATGGAACATTTGGCTGAGATCAATCCAAACCGGTGCCCCATGCAGTGTTGTGGCATCACGGGCGAAAGATACGCCAAGCCATGCCGACGCGCCGCCTTCCGCATTTTCCAAGCGAAGGGAGAAGTTCGGGTTTCCAAGCCAAGGCTGTGGACAAGATAATTCTGGAGTCAAACCACCCGCGCCAGGATTTCCAGGTCCTGCCCATGATTGGGCCGAGAAGGCAGTTGCAGAGAAGAGTAGAGCGAAAAAGGGAAGGAAAAGGATATATCGCATGAATCCAAGATAACGGATAACATTGGCAACGCTACCGCGTTTATGCGTCTTTTTCTCCCCCTCCTCCTCGCTACGCTCAGCCTGACTCCTGAAGTCTTTGGGCAAGACCAGGGTGCGCAATGGGGCGAGTGGTCAGCCTTGGGCCCTTTTGCTCACCCCGAAGGCGGAACGGGCATTGAAACGGCCCATCCAGTGGAAAAAGAGTTTCGCAAAATGAAACCGGGCCGCACTTGGAAGGAACTCGAGAAAACTTACCGAGGAAAAAATAACATCAAAGTTTCTTGGCTCTCTGTCCCTGAATCCAAGCAAATGGATGCTGGCGTCCTCAACTGCTCGGAGCTCCTTCCCGCTGTCAATAACAGTCCCCTGATGGGTGAATTGGCAGCGGCATATTTCTACCGAACCATTCACTGCGAAGAAGAAACAGAAATACGAATTCACTGTGGAGCCGACGACGCCATCCGCATTTGGCTCAACGGCGAAATTCTTCTGACACAAGGCGGGGATAACGCGATGGTTCCTTCGGCGTATGCGGCGAAGCTCCACCTCAAAAAAGGCGTCAATCATCTTGCTCTTAAAGTAGTTAACACCGGCGGCCCATGGAGCTGTCGCCTTGGGCCGTTCCAGCGAATCAGCCAGGACAAGATCAACCAAGCCATTGACCAAGGTGTGCAATTTCTCCTTGACCATCAACTCATTGATGGCTCTTGGGCAAATTCACAGGGCGCGGAGCGAAATGGCCAGACTGCGCTTTCCGTTTACACCCTCATCAAAAGTGGTATCCCCAAAAACCATGCCGCAATCCTGAATGCTCTGAGTTTTCTTGAAGAGGTGGGAACAAGCCGAACGTATTCTGCAGGCTGTCATCTCATGGCATTAGAAGCTCTCAAAGATGAAGACTACCTTCCTTGGATGGACGAAATCCTTGGCGACCTCATCAGTTGGCAAAGGAACCCGGGAACTTGGGCTTATCCCACAGGAACCCCAGATCTCTCGACAACGCAATTCGCCGCACTCGGACTTCGGGCCGCAAAGAATGCTGGCCTGGAGATTTCAGATAAGGTTTGGCTTGACCTGTTAAGAGGCGTTTTAGATTTCCAAAAGAAGAAACAAAAAATATCAAGCCATCCAAATTCTGGAAAAAAATATTCTCGCCCCCTGTCTATTGCTGGATACACCTATCACCCAGACCCCCTCTCCACAGCCCGCGGGTCCATGACCGTCGCGGGAATCTCCACCCTGAAAATCTGCATAGATGCTTTAGGAGGACGACTCCCCAATAATCTCAAAAAGGAAGCCCGCCGGCAGATTGACCTTGGAATGAACTGGCTCAATGCCTACTGGACGGTTTCCAGAAACGTCGGGACGAGCGCCCATTTGCACTACTTCCTTTATGGCTTAGAGAGGGTCGGCGCGTTCTTCCAGACAGAATTCATCGGAGACCATGAATGGTATTGGGAAGGTGCACGGTTTCTTGTGGAGTCTCAAGTTCCTAACGGCAATTGGCCCACCCCGAGTACTCGTTATGAATCGGCCACGTGTTTCGCGCTCCTCTTTCTCAAGAGAGCTTCCAGCATTGCGGTCACCGACCCCAATGGCCATAAAACGCGAGCCGTCAGCACGTCTCCTGCGGAAGCGAACACCTTTCAAATACGCGTGACTGCGGGCCTGCCCTGCAATCTCTGGGTCTATGCGGTGCAAAAGGATTCTGTGGACTCCTCGCATTTTGCCGAAGTGGAATACTTCGGCAAAACAAAAGATCAAGACTGGGCACCGCTTTTCACCGTGGGTGCAACAGAACATCCCATCGCAACGGATCGGCTTGCGGGCCGACATGCTTTCGACCAACCCGGACAATGGCAAGTCAAGGCGGTTGCCCACTATGGCGACCAAAAGATCCTGGAATCCGGCATTGCCACAATTGATGTCGTTGAAATTCGCCCTGAGGGCACATCCACTTACCCCAAGGATGCAAGCAAAAATAGGCTCCCCAATGGAAAGCCCCGGGTCACGGCCAGTTCGGGAAATGCAAAAAACGCGGCGGACAATCGAGCCTACACGCACTGGCTCACTAGTCAGAATGACCTCGCCCCAGAAATCACTTTTGAGTTCACCGTCCCCATTTCTGCCGACAAGATTCTATTAACTCACGCACGGACGAGAGTCTTCAACCAGAAAACGCGTAAAGCTTGTGCGTCTTGGATCCGTGTCTTCGTCAACGAAGAAAATCCGTTTGATTTTGAAATGGCCCCCCACTTCCAAGAGAAGAGCACCATTGCTCTTTCGGAAGTCACCTCCATAAAAAAACTCCGCATTCAAATCTTAGAAGTCCTACATGGTGAACTTGGAAAGAGCACCGTGGGGTTCACCGAAGTAGAACTACAAGGTCCTCGCAAGCGGCGTCGGCAAACGCGTTAATCTCCAGACCCTGCCAAACCTGGGCGAGAGTGGTCTCTCAGCTCCAGTAATAATTGCCGAAAGTCTGAGGGGAGCGTGGCGCGGAAACGAGTCATGCGCTTTGCATAACGGAGAAATCCAATCGGGTCCACAAACGCTAAAACCGGGCTACCCCAACCCTGAATCGTTCGACGGTCTTCTTCGGTAGAAAACACCTGCGCATGGCGCATCACTTCAAACCCACCTACCAAAACATCGGCGAAATCTTCTTCAAAAAAAGAAAGAGTGCTTTCCGGAAACGAAGGTGGAAGTAAGAGGAGCATTCCTTGACTAGGGAACTCCGCCGCAAGACCATCCAATACAGCATCCAAGCTGTCGGCAACCCGGTCGTACCAATCTTCATCGTCTAAGCTCTCTGTTTTTTTCTTGGATTGCTCCGGCCACCATAGGAAAACGGTACCTGAAGGAGCCAAAGGAAAGCCACTCACTGGGCGGCCCAACATTTTCCTCCAACTCTCCTCGCCTAATTTCGCTGTATGAAGACCTCCGGCAATGGAACCGGCGCCGCTTTGATAACGTAAACGGTCCAAACGTTTCACGGATGGCGCCAATATTTTCATTGCCCCCGTGGAGGTGTAAAAACCAATGCGTCCATGAATGGCGCTTCCATCTAACGTAGAAAGAGTTCCGTAAGACACACCATCAAAAAAGACTTCCGCGGTTGGGCCGTCCACTTCAATTTCAACCACAAAGAAACGCCGATGGTCTCGAAAAGAATAAGCGCCATTTTTTGCTCCGCGCCGCGCATAAAGACCAGTAAGGCTCCAAGAGAGTTTCCGCTCCCCCTCTTGCGTTTCCGTTTCCCCGGATGCGAACTCCCAGTCTCCATGCGAGAAACCTAAACGGAAATTTCGATCACGGCGAGTCCATCCAAAAGTAATTCCTCCAGATAACCAAGCCGTGGTGGCTTCAACCTGCGCACGGATGCGATAACGCCCCGGCTCTTGCCATCCTTCGGAGAGCACCACGGCATCTCGTCTTGGAGAAGAACGATCTACGGTCCCTGTAGCGCCCCGGGGAGTTTTTCGCCCGACGTGAAGTGTTAAATTTTTCTCCTCTACCCAAAGCCCAGCCACGCGTTCCTTCTCATACCCCGTAAGTCTCTCTTCTCCCCAACCCTGCTCCGACAAAGCGCGCCAAGGGATGTCCTTTTCCTGGATTTTCGAGGCCACCGCCTTGTCAAACTCAGGAAGCCCAAGCCAAGAAGCCAACTGATTATGCTCCGCAATAACCGCCTGCGCCGACGTCTCCCAGCCCTGCACTAACCACGCTTCCGCCACACGTCTTTGGTCTTTCAATAAAGCATACACCGCCGAGTAATCTTCTAAAAAAGGAGCTAACTCCCTCTGCGCCGAATCCCCTCCCAAAATCTTTCGGAATCCCGTAGCAGAGAAACGGCCCCAATGTTGCAACATCCAGGCAAGATTGTCATTTCCGACTTCGGTTGCAGCATGCACCATCTGGTCCAAAGTTGCTGGGGAAGGTTCATCCACCGCCAAACACCAGGCATAGGCCGATAAAGCCTCACTCCACTTTTCCAAATCAAGGAATAAATCCCCGGCCATACGTGCATGGTCTTGACCAAACCACGGTTCCGAACGATTCCGTAACCAAGTCCAAGTAGGCTCATCGTATATCCGAGGCGAAGGGTCACTCCCAGGAACTGCTGTGGTGTATCGCTCCGTCCACCACGCAGGTTTTTGATAATTAAACCCAGATAAATACTCATCAAACCAAGCCGTAAACTGCCGAAGGCCCATCGGCCGACCTCCCTTTCCGTCGGCGAAGTAATATTCAAAAGCAGAGATGGGGTCACCATTACTTCTCCTTTTTTCTGCCATAAACCGTTGGAGATTCGCTGCGTAAATCGGAGGAGCTTCCATTGGAAACACTTGTCCAGGAATCAACTTTCCGTCCTCATCTCTTAAAGGCAAGCGTTCTTTTCCTGAAGCAGTATTCAGATAAACGTAGAGCGCATAACCTGCCGTGTAATTATCCCGGTACTCTTCCAAGGAGCCATCAATAAGTTTTCTCAATTCCTCCAGCCGACCATAACCAAGGCCTCTCGCACCATTCATCGTTCCAGGACTGCAATGATTTGCCACAAAATTGGTCTCTTTCATCGAACCATAAGCCCCGCCCGTCCAACTAGCACGCCCTTCCGAAAGCCAAGCCGGCAAGCCTCCAAAAACAGCGCCGTCAAAACGGTGCGTCAATTCATGCGTCAAGCCACGCCCCAAGCCCGGAATAGTTCCCATCGTAAATTTCATGACGGTGGTATCCCCACCCTGAAAACCACCGGCCCACCAACGCGTCCCCCCTTCGGCCTCTAAGCCATGAGATTCAGGACACACACGCACCGTTCCCTGCCGACCTTGAAAAGGGTCCACGCCGTACCAATTCAACAATCGGTCATGATGGTATTCCACGGTCGTTGCCGTTCCGTAGATCGTCTCCCAACCACAAGAAGTCTCCACCAAGTAAAGATCTCGCGGCGATGGGCACTGAACCGGATGCCCAAACGAAGCTTTTGACAACGTCAACTGCCGACGTTCCTCTTCATTCATTTCCTCCAGTTCCGCAATCGTTGTGATGGTCATGCCGTCTCGGGCTAAAGCCGCGCGAGACCGCCCCAAGGCTTCATTCGCTACGCGCCCCGCCCGGTCCATATCGATTGCTTTGGGGCCGACTTGATCCGCCTCAATCATATTTGCCTGCGAAGTCATCCCGCGCAGGCATCGGCCAACTCGAATAGCCATTTCTGTGTTTCCACTTCCCATGGCCGAGCGCGCGGCCGCTATTAAATCATCCACCACGGGGTACCAAAGACTCCGTTCGCTTTGGATGATGGCTCCATACTTCTTCACCGACGCCTGCAAAGGTGGCGACGACCCCGCAACGACCCGCGAAAAATCCTCCAACCATTCCACCTCAATGTTCTCTCCCGACTTTTTCCCTTTGGATTTCTTCGCAATGCGCTTTTGCACCTGCTTCAAGGCTAAGGCTCGCAAGCGCGCTAACGAAACGACATCGGAAAATCCTTCTGGATGCTCTTCCAACCGGCGGCCCCAAGACACGGGAAATAAAACTTTCCCTTTTTCTGAAACCAACTCATGGGCCCACTCCAACAACCACCAAACTGCTTGATCGGACTGATTCCAAGCGCTCTCCCAAAGGAAAGGGAGGACATCGGCAGGCTGAGGACTACGCTCATAGGCAAAAAGAAAATGTTCCGTCGCCGCGGTGATGTTTCCGGCCTTCAGAGCTTTTCGCCCACGGCCCATAGCCGCTTGATGCAATGCCACTTGGGCAGACACCGCTACCCCTTCCTTCTCCTGAGCCGGAATCCAAACTGGCACCAGAAGAAAAAAGGAAATTAGCATGCAGAGTGCTTAACAGGCGGAGGCTACCGCAGCGCCCATTTCGGAACACTTTGTGGAACCACCCATGTCATAGGTTCGCACTTGACCCTCCGCAATAACATGGGCAACGGCAGCGTAAACTTGATCTGCCATTTCCTTTTCACCGATGTGGTCCAGCATCATTCTTGCCGCCAAGATACAAGCCAAAGGATTGACCTTGTCCTGCCCGTCATATTTTGGAGCCGAACCGTGTGTGGGCTCAAACACTGCCACACCTTCGCCGATGGAACCTGCTGCAGCAAATCCAAGTCCACCCACTAGCTGAGCGCAAAGGTCGGAGATGACATCCCCGAACAAATTAGACGTGGCGATGACTCCATAGTTTTGCGGGTTTTTCACCAGCCACATCACCATCGCATCAATGTTGGTGTCCCAGAGTTCAATGTCTGGATAATCTTTGGCCACATCCCGGGCAGCATCCATCATCATGCCGCTGGTCTCCCGAAGAACATTAGGCTTCTCAACGACCGTCACCGTGGGATAGCCGTGCTTTTTGGCATACTCAAATGCGGCACGCACAATCCGGGTTGCCCCTTTCCAAGTGATAATTCGACTAGAAAGTGCCATCTCTTCGGGAGGAGTATTCGCGAAACGAGCAAAGTTCGGATGCTCTTCAAGGGCTTCTCGGATTTTCCCCTCAACGGGGCACCACTCAACGCCTCCGTACATGCCTTCGGTATTTTCCCGAAAAACGACGAGGTCAATGTCGTCTTGGTAATTCAATGGATTTCCATCAAACGCCTTACAGGGCCGCAAGTTGGAATATTGATCAAATATTTGGCGCATCCGAACAATCGGCGAACGGTAAATCAACCCCGTACCTTGGAGATCCGGAATGAGTTCGGCTTCAGCCTCTGCCTTTGGTTTTGAGGTGATGGCGCCAAAAAGCGCAGCGTCCACCACCTTCAGCCCTTCCACCGTTCTCTCCGGAAGCGCGTCGCCCTCTTGACACCAGAAATCCCATCCAATATCCAACGAGCGATATTCTGCGTCAAGGCCGACCGCGTCAAGAACGACGCGCGTGGCTGCCATTACTTCTTTTCCGACTCCGTCGCCGGGCATCCAACCAATGATATGTTTTGCCATAGGGCGAAATGCTACCCGCCCCCTCCCCTCAGGACTACCCCTCAGCGAGGGCCAAATATCTTCGCATGTCCTCGAGATGGTCCACAAGAAGATCTCGAATTGAGAGAACCCCCTGAAGTTTTCCGAATTCATCCAGCACGGGCAGGTGCCGAATGTGATGGCGCTTCATGAGGTGATGGGCGTCAATGACCGATTGGCCTGTACCAGTAGAAATAATGTCCGTGGTCATGACATCGGACACGCGAACGGCATCCACATCTAAGTCTTTCAAGAGCACTCTCTTGAGAATATCTCGTTCAGTAAAAAGGCCCACAATGTGACCGTCCTCCATGACCGCAGTACAGCCAACATTGACTTCCGCCATGGCTTTTGCAGCCTCTCTTACCGTAGCGTCTTTCCCTACGAAAATGACGCGTTCTTGTTTTCCAACCAAATCTTTCAGTGTGTGCATGGGTACCTCCTTTTCGTTCCCTTACCATTCCACTTTACATGTTATTTCCAGATATGCCATAAACTTCCGCGGTCACTTTTCGAATTCCAGCTAAAAAAGCGTCGGCAGAAAGCGGAGAGCCGGTCACCTTCTCCACGAGTTGGTCAGAAGAGTATCGTGAAGATTGGGTATGGATTTTCGCCCGGAGCCATTCACGAATCGTATGGAAATCGCCTTGAGCCATTTGCGCATCCAAATCATGTATTTCCTGCCCCATTGTTTCAAACAACTGTGCGTTGATTAAATTCCCCAATGTGTAGGTCGGGAAATAGCCAAAAGCGCCCATGGACCAATGAATATCTTGCAGAACACCTTCGGAGACATTGTCTGCACGAATGCCTAATAAATCTTCATAGGTTTGATCCCAAAACTCAGGAAGATCTGCCACAGATATTTTTCCGGAAAATAAGCGTCGTTCAATTTCAAACCGAGCCGCAACATGCAAATTGTAGGTGGCCTCATCTGCCTCAACTCGTATGAGACTGGCCTTTGCAGTATGAAGTGCAGGGAACATTTGATCCACCGTAACCTCTGATTTCCCTGGAAAAGCTGCACGAAATTCAGGCAGTGCCCATTCCCAAAAAGCACGACTCCTGCCAATTAAGTTTTCCCACATTCGGCTCTGGCTTTCGTGCATCCCAAGCCCGACGGCTCCCCCGATAGAAGTTCCAACCCATGCCGGATTCAGGCCCTGCTCATACAAGCCGTGCCCGGCCTCATGCATGATGCCAAATAACGCCGGCCGGAAGTCGTCCGTTTGATAGCGCCAAGTAATGCGCACATCACTCGGAGAAAACCCGGTGCAGAATGGATGTGTGGCTAAATCGAGTCTCCCTGCTTCAAAGTCATAGCCCATCTTCTGAGCTACCATCTTGCCGAATACCGCCTGCGCCTTTTCAGAAAAATCACCTTGTGCGGGAGACTCATCAACAACCACGCCCGAATCCGATACGGCTTGAATCAAAGGCGACAGATCCGCTCGTAGAGAATCAAACAATGGCCCCAAAACGGCTTCGGTGGCACCAGGCTCAAATTCATCTAACAAGGCGTCATAAGCTGGGCCATCAGGGGAAAGCGCCGAAGCCTTTTCTTGATTCAAACGAACCAACGTTTCCAAGTCTTGAGCAAACAAAGAAAAGTCGGATGACGCGCGGGCTTTTTGCCAGGAGGCCAATCCAGAACTGGTCGATTCCGCCAATGCCTTTGCTAAATCTGCCGGAATTTTTCGAGCACGATGAATCTGACGTAAAGCTTCTCGCGCCTTCGCTTCCGCAACGGAATCTTCTGCCGCCATCTCTGCACAAGCCTCCGCGGATTCTAAAATCTCTGCCGACGTCATCTTGGCGTGCTTGATTCCCGCCAACGTACCTAAAGCATTCCCCCGCGCAGCCTGCCCCTTCGGCGGCATCATGGTTTCTTGGTCCCAACCTAAAACTGCTTCCGTTGCAGTGAGGTCAGATATTTCACGCCACAAGGTATCTAGCTTTGATTCGCTCATACCCCATTGTAGGTCGCCTATTCTAAGATGAGAAAATCCAAACTCATTTGCCCTGGACTTTCTGCTTTGAAAGTTAGTCGGTGTGCACGTGCGGCCAAATTCTGAACGCCGACGGAAACCGTCTTCACTCCAAGCTCAGCCGTTTTCAGAGAAATCTTTTCTCCAGCAGGTCGACCATTGAGATAAACGCGCACGTCGGCCGCATCCGGACCCGTTATGAACTGAAGCTTCATTTCACCTTGGGCAGCTGCGGCCATTGGAAAGCTCAAAATCATCATCTTGCCCGCCTCGATGCCCCTCCACGTCAATACAGAATCTTGACTCAAGCCAAGTTGACCATCACCCCGTTCAGCCGATGCTTGCCCGGCCGTCACGCGAACTACTTCCATTTCTTCCGCCTCTACAATGCGTTGCCCCACTGGGAAGTCGGGTGTTGGAAGGGGTGCGGGGATGCGGTCGGCCAATGCAGGAACAGCCGAGGGTTCCCAGGCATCTCCTGCGCTATACCACCAAAGCAAGCTATTCGTATGCAACAAGGCTTCCTCGGGATGCTGCAGTTGATGCTCTACAGATAATTCCTGATGGAAAGCAACGCTTGCGGAAGAGAAAAACCTATTCAAGTGATGCCAACCAAAAGAGAAAGGACCATCCGCGCGCACCGGCGCATGAAAGAATGCTCCAGCACCGGGGTAAGACCCCAAAGGTGCAGCATGGTTATTGTCTGCGGAAATACTTGTGGGTCCCTTACCCCACCACGGCTTCATTGGGTTCAATGCACTGAGAGAGACGCCGGCCAAGCGCCCTGGACCTTTGATTTTGTCAAAACGAAGTACGCCGCCTTGTGCCTTGACATCATCCCTTTGAAGGTAGGCCGCATGCAAACGCAGGGCAGGTGGTGTCATGATTTGTCGAAAACCCATTTCCAAACTAAATCGATGCGCTTCTTCTCCATCGGTTTGCACACTCAGCATGAAACCATCCTGATAGGGAAGGGGAAGTCGGCAGAAAAAACCGCCTTCGGACGTGACCCCGAGAGCTCGATTCGAATGGGGTGACAATCCTGGACCACTGCCAAAAAAATCGCCGAATGGGACATCAAGAAGGACGTCGGGATTCAAGCGCCCCCCCTCTTTGGAGGTGCCCTGAGAAAGCACAATGCGCATTTCCCGAAGCACCCGCTCTCTTTGGTCTGCGGTAATTTAATTCATGAATTTCAATTAAAACCAAACAACGACCCCATTCCCCACAATGGTGTAATCATAAGCGGAAAGTGT
>JAPKBM010000085.1 GCA_026421205.1 Planctomycetota bacterium | reverse complement strand
GCGCCTCGCCCTATGTAGAAATAGTGATATTGAAACCAGGAACGACCTCTACCTCTACTCCAGAGCTTGACGGATATCTGCCCAAAGGTCGTCGGCTGACTCAAGTCCTACCGATAGACGAATGAGCCCATCGGTGACTCCCGCTTCTTCTTTTGCTTCGGGGCTCAGAACGCGATGGGTCAACCCTGCAGGGTGCTGGATTAAAGTATCCGTGGAGCCAAGGCTGACGGCGGGAACGCAAAGGCGCACACGGGCCATTAGCTTGGCGGCAGCTTCCGTTCCTCCCGCAATCTCAAAGGCAAGCAAGGCGCCGCGGCCTTTCATCTGTCCTTTTTGGAGAACGGGGTCATCAGCCTTCGGGTAATACACCGCTTGAACTGCGGGATGCTTGGCAAGCCTTTCGGAAAGATCCGTGGCTGTCATCGTGGCTCGCTCGACGCGCATAGGGAGCGTTGGCATGCTTCGTATGCATAACCAAGCAGCTAAAGGGTGAAGATTGGCGCCCGTCACGATCCGCACTTGGCGTAGTGCGGCGGCCCACTTTTCATTTTTCGTTGCCAAAACTCCGGCAAGGACATCCCCATGTCCTCCTAGGAATTTCGTGGCGCTATGCATGACTACGGTGGCACCCCATTCCAAAGGGTTTTGAAAAATTGGAGTGGCGAACGTGGAATCTACAAAAACTGGAATCTCACCCGCAGCCTGAACGACAGCCTCAATGTCCATCAACTTGCACGTAGGGTTGGCCGGGGTTTCCACCATGACAAGGGCAGTGTCCGCTCGTATGGCGTCGGCGATGCCCTCAGCGTTGGTCCACGTAACTTCAAAACCCAACAAACCACTGGAGAGAAGGTGGTCAGTTCCTCCATATAAGGGGCGCATGGCCACAACATGATTACGCGGCTTTTCGCCGTAAAGGATACGGGTCGCCATGAGCGCCGCAGTCGTTGCTGCCATGCCGGAGGCATAAGCTACGGCGTCGGTTGCTCCTTCTAAATCAGCCAATGCTTTTTCAAAATTGGCTACGGTCGGGTTGTAGAGCCGAGAATAAATCGGGTTGACCGCGGACGCCTTCCCTTCGACGAAAGCATCTAAACTGGCGATGCCCTCTTCCAGATGGGGAACGGGATACGTGCTCGATAAATCCAGCGGCGGGGCATGAACGCCTAATGCAGAAAAATCTTCACGCCCAGCGTGTACAGCAAGGGTTTCGGTGGAATGCGCCATCTCCATATTAAATTCGTTGACAGGCCTCAATGCGGCGAATAAACTTCGGATTATGGCTCGAATTCAAACCTTTGACCGAACAGATCGCCGCATTCTGGCAGAATTGCAGAATGATGCACGGTTGAGCAATAAGGAGCTAGCGGCCCGTGTCAGTCTTGCGCCATCCTCATGTCTTGAGCGTGTTCGACGACTCAATGAAAAAGGAGTGATTCGAGGGTCTCATTTAGAGATTGATCTTGCGGCTTTTGGCATTGGCCTGCAGGCTCTGATTCAAATTCGTTTAAAGCAACACTCAAGGGAGGAAGTTCGAGAATTCCAAAATCATGTGTTGCACCTACCGGAAGTGACGGATCTTTTCCACATTGCTGGTGCACATGATTTTCTTGTGCAAGTAGCCGTGCATGATGCCGACCATTTACGCGATCTTGCTCTAGATCAATTTACCACGCGCAAAGAAGTCGATCATCTTGAAACACACCTCGTCTTTGAGCATGTCCGAAAACCATTGGATCTTTAATCACTAGAATGAAAAGATTAGGTCAACGAACGGGAGCCCTTCACCTCATTTTTTTGATCGCTTTACTTGTACGTGCCGCATTGAGCGCGTGGGGGTGCATGCCTACGCCGATGCAATTCGCCTGAATGTTCGCCTGATGAGGAATCGGTAGATTTAGGTGTCTTCCTGAGGCGGCTTTCGAGTTTTTTTCATCTGGCCCCGCTGCTTTTTAGCGTCAAGGCGGCGCTTTACGGAACCGTGTGTGGGTCTCGTCGCCTTTCTCTTTTTAGGGACATGATTGCGTAGCCGTAATTTTTCAGCTAGGCGTTCAAAGGCCAATTCCTTATTTTGCATCTGACTTCGGCGTTCTGTCGCTTGAACTGTGATTCCACTTGGAGGATGGACCATGCGGACTCCGGTTTCAGTTTTATTCCGGTGTTGTCCGCCCGGACCACTGGACCGTACAAAGGTGATTTCCACCTCCTTCTCCAGCGTTTCGCGGTCAACAGCAAAGCTCATTTCTTCAGTTTACCTTTTCTTTACAATACTCGGACTATGACTCACAACGTCGCCATCATTGGTTCTGGCCCAGCCGGATACACCGCTGCACTTTACACCGCACGCGCGGGGCTGAACCCCATTATTTTTGAAGGGATGCAGCCTGGAGGGCAGTTGACCATCACCACCGAAGTCGAAAACTATCCGGGCTTTCCTGCTGGTGTGGAGGGTCCAGAGTTGATGGAAAAATTCAAGGCGCAGTGCGCACGGTTCGGTATGGAATTTGTGGAATTCAACCCAGTAAAGAGGATTGACACGTCCAAGCGTCCCTATGTAATTGAAGGTGAAATGGGCGGAACATGGGAAGCCCACTCCATCATCATTGCGACTGGCGCAAGTGCGCGGCTTCTAGGGCATGAAAAAGAAACTGGTTTGATGGGATACGGCTTGTCGGCCTGTGCCACTTGTGATGGCGCATTCTTCAAAGATAAGGAAGTGGTTGTTGTAGGAGCAGGAGACACGGCTATGGAGGAGGCTACTTTTTTGACGCGCTTCGCCACTAAGGTTACGGTCGTACACCGCCGAGATGTTTTCCGTGCATCTAAAGTGATGCATGACCGTGCAAAGGCGGACCCAAAAATTGAATGGAAACTGTTCCGCCAAGTCACCGACTTTATGACTGGCGAAGACAAGAAAATCAATGCCGTCCTTTTAGAGGATCCTCGGGATGGCTCCACGGAGGAATTCGCGTGCGGAGGTGTTTTCGTGGCCATCGGCCATACGCCGAACACAGGCTTTCTCGGTGATGACTTTAAGAAAGACGACGTCGGTTATCTTCTTTTGGAAGATGGAACAAAAACCGGAGTGGATGGTATTTTTGCTGCTGGTGATGTGAGCGATGCCAAATACCGTCAAGCAATTACAGCAGCCGGAGCCGGGTGTGCCGCAGCCTTGGATGCTCAGCATTGGTTGCAAGCCGAAGGGCTTGGATAGGAAGGTGATTGTGCCCCACAGTCGCAAGATGAACAACATCAATGTACGGGGACTCTTGGTGTTCTATGGATTGGCCGCGGGAGTCCAATTTGGGCTTCGCTATGGAGGGTTGGATTTCTACGACCGCATGGATTGGCCATTCCTGAAAATGTGTGCGGTGTCGGTTCTGTTGTTCGGCGGCAGTGTCGCTGTGGCTGCTTT
>JAPKBM010000010.1 GCA_026421205.1 Planctomycetota bacterium | reverse complement strand
CTTAGGGAGCTAACGGCAATTCCGCATGGTTGCCGTGACAGGTGCCGTCGGAGCAGCATGTTCCTGCTGGAGTGTCGCAATTGCCGCCACAGCAAACAACGGCCGGGGCCGCATCCTGGGTAGCGGTGAGGGTTTCTCCAGAGCAAGCAGGCAGGGCAAAAGCCGCGGCCAAAATAAAGAAGGCGAGGAAGGTTTTCATCGCCCCCAGTTTAACAGTTCAAAAGAAAGAACCTTTCCAACTCGCTTTTCTGGAAACAATGCCCTAGCATTGTTCCATGGCCCCCTCCCTCCGCTTCGGTCTTGCTGTCACAACCACTCCTCGGCAGAAAAAGATGCTCACCGACGCCCTGGCCGGCCAGCTCGAGACCCTCAATCAATCCTATGCGTCTCTTATTGAAGCAAAGCTCATCCTTGACGAAAATGGAAAAACCCTCACCGCGGTCATCAACGACTCTGGCAAAGCATTCGATCTCTCCGTTGCCCTCCAGGAGGCCGCTTGGCCGACCAACCTCCGCTTTGCCCTTATTTCTGCCCCACCCGCGGGTGCCGCAGGTAAAGAAAGCACCGTCCGAGAAAAAGCCGTAAAAACCCTGCTTCGCGTTTCTCCCCGTTGCGCCTTTCATTTTGACCTCCCCGCAAAATCACAGTCAGAAATTGGCATGGCTGCCGCCTTGGTCCAGCTTCACGGAAGCCTCACTGCGGAATGGACGGAAGCTCGTGCCAATGCGGTGCGCTCTTATCGCACTCATGGAAAACAAGCTGAAGTAGCCGAGGACCTCGGCGTAAGTCAACAAGCCGTCAGCCAGATGCTTCGCGGTGCTCGCTACAAGGAATTAGAGAATGCCGAGGGTGCGATGCGTGAATGGCTGAGTGCACCAAAACGTACGACACTGTGGCCCCCACGCTAGTTTTTTTCAATTTTCGTTGCACTTATAAGGAATAAAGGGAGAATATAGGGTCGTGGCGTACCCACCTACCCGAGAGAATCTTCCTGCCCTCAACCGGATTGCCCAACGGGCTCTGGCTTGGACAGTACGGATGATTTGGGATGCTAACCACAGAGAAGGGCAGCAACCGGGAGACCCCAAGATTGGCGGCCACCCAGCCTCTTGCGCCTCTTCGCTCCATCTTTCCACGGCCATTCAACTTGTCCTCAGGGAAGGCGCTGATTTTTACTGCGGCAAGCCCCACGTTGCCCCGCTCGACCACGCCCTGCACTGTCTCCAGGGCTTCTTTCGGCACCCTGACCGCACATGGTTTTCCGAAGAAGATTCCAAAGCCGTGATGCCCCGGCTAAGGGATTATTCAAAAAATGGGGAAGCTGTATTCCAAAGCTACCATGCTGCAAGTGACCCAGACTCTTGGCGAACCTTGCCTTCTGGAACCGTCGGCATTCCTCCTGTTAACGCGGCTTACTTGGCCTTGGCCTTTCGTTACGCCAAAGACCACGGCTGGGACACGGACATCCCAAAGCACTTTTGGTGCCTGATAGGAGATTCGGAACTTCGGGAAGGGTCGCTCATGGAGGCCATGCCGGACATTGCGGAACGAGAGTTGGGTAATGTCACTTGGATTATTGATTACAACCGTCAAAATCTTGATGGCACGCGTATCCCCAACGAACGTGGGCTTCGCGGTAGTGACGCCCAACGCGTGCAAAAAACTTTCGAGGCGAATGGATGGGATGTCATTCAGCTGCACCACGGCAACCTTCGGCAATCCCTGTTTCAAAAGCCTGGAGGCGACAGCTTTCGGGCCGCACTGGAATCTCAACTTTCTGATTATGAATTGCAGGCAATTTTGGCAATAAAAGACATGAAGTTCGCCAGAGAGACACTGCAAAAATGCGAGGTGACCTCAGAATTTTTGGACCATATTTCCGATGAGGACTTACTTGCTGGAATGCAAGACCTTGGTGGCCATGACCTTGGCCTTGTCATTCAGGCGCTCCGAGACGCAAAAAAGGATCCCCGCGTTCCCATGCTTATTGTGGCCCATACCCTCAAAGGGTGGGGGCTTGAATGTGCGGCGCAACCAGGAAACCATTCTTCAATGCCAAATCAAGACGAAGTCGCTGCATTGCTCAAGGCCGACGGCCTTTCCTGGGATGACCCCTATAACAGTGGGGCCACATGGAAAGAAGATGGGCCGGAACACCAATTTCTTCATCAGCGCTCAACTTGGCTCCGCAAGGACGTCGAGAGTGTGGAAAATCAAATTGCAGAAAACGCGAAAAAGACCACTGCGCGCCTTGCCGAATCAGGTCCCTTGCCCGTTGATTTTGGCTTGAACTATAAAATTGTTCCCATCGCGCACACGCAATGGGTTTGGGGACAAGTCGCAGGAAAAATTGTCCGCATTGGCACCGAAGGCGCAAACAATGAAACGGAAGAATCCTGGAAGGGCATTTCTGAGTTGGTGCTTACCATGTCGCCTGATGTCGGCACAAGCACCAGCATTAACCCGGCAATGGACGAAAAAATTTATGGGCCGGAAATTGATGAAAATCTAGAGAGCACACTCTCTTGGAAAGAGCGAGGTCGCCCCGAGCTTTGGGAGCGGTCGGGCCCGTGGACCCGTCATATTCGTTTTGAAATAGCAGAAGCCAACTGTATGTCCGCTGCCGGATCCTTTGGGAAAATGCGGGAGTACTCAGGGGTTCCCTTGTTGCCCATGATGACGGTCTATGATTTTTTCATTAAACGCGCCTTAGACCAACTCTATTACAACGTTTATTGGCGCTCTTCCTTTCTCCTCATCGGCACCCCATCGGGCGTATCCCTTTCCCCGGAAGGTGCGCAACACTCGTGGAAGTCGGACATTCAATTTCCATCCTTAATTACATGGGAGCCTGCATTCGCCCAAGAAATGGATTGGATTTTGGCTGATGCCGCAGCCCGCCATCTCAACCAAGACAACGAAGACCGTGAAGGCGTGCTGGTCCGAGCATCTACACGGGGGCTTGCGCAAAAAGAATTTCTAACGCGCCTCAAGGCACAAGCAAGATTTGTAGGTCAAGGAGAAGAAGTGATTCTTGAACAGATTCGCACCGATGTCCTCGCGGGTGGTTACCAGCTGGTCAATAGAGACCAGGAAGCCGGATATGACCCGGGCGATAATGTGGTGTCTTTGTTGGCCATGGGCCCGCTGATTCCAGAGGCCTTGGCAGCATCGGACGCGCTCTTAGAAGAGGGGGTTTATGCGGACGTTTATGTCGTCACGAGTCCCGACTTACTTCTCGGTCGCTTCGCCGACGCAAACGGAGGCGCCCACCTTCGTCAACTGGGTCTCACCGGAGATCTTCAACTCCGCCCTGCTGGCCTCAGTCGTGGCCCAATACAACAAGCGGAGGCGCATTCCTTGGCTGGCCGCTTTGTCCCTATCGTTTCCGTTTGTGACGGAGAGCCCGGTCTATTAGATAACGCGGGCTCTTTCTTGGGCGTGCCACAACGTGCACTTGGCGTCACTGCCTTTAGTAAATCAGGCACACCACAGGATGTGTACCGTTATCATCACTTGGACGCAAAGTCTATTCAAGACGCCGCGCATTCCATTCTGGAACAAACGGCAGCACGCAATGTCCAACTGTTTACCCATTAAACCATGGCTCGCACCCCCCCCCTTCAGGCTCGTATTCTGAACCGCCAAGACCTCACGGACACCTTGGCTCTTTTCCAAATCCAAACAGAGGAGGAAATCCCGGATTTCCTCCCGGGCCAATTTTTAACCTTGGGCGTTGAAGTCCCTGGTGACGAAAAGCCAATCTGGCGCGCATATTCCATCGCATCTCCGCCCCACCAAAAGGAATATTATGAGCTCTATATTCGCCGAGCTGTCCACCCAGAGCCCGGGGCGCTCACTTCCCGGCTATGGGGAAAAAAAGCTGGCGATCAGGTCCTGATGCGCACACCCAAAGGAGCATTTACCGTCAGTCACGAAAATGTTGATGGCACTCCAGATCATCGCAGGATTATTTTCCTTGCAGGGGGCACTGGAATTGCTCCATTCGTTTCGGAATTGCAACACCTCCAGGCGCAAGGATGCGACCGCGAACTAGTGATTTGCCATGGGGCAAGTTACATGCAAGATTTAGGCTATCGCGAGCTTTTTCAAAAAGCGGCAGAAGAAAACCATATCACCTATATTCCAGCAATTAGCCGACCTGACGCAAATGAAAACAAAGGGTGGGATGGCTTCGTAGGAAGAGTTGAAACCCTCCTCGCGCCGTCCGGCGAAGGGACCTCTCATTTGGAATCTATTTTAGGGTCCACTCTTTCTCCTGAAAACTCCGTCGTCCATGTATGTGGATTCAACGGAACCATTGAATCAACCTTAAAGGCCTTAGAGCCCTTTGATTTTCGAACACGAAAAAATCCTCGCGAAAACGGAGCTTACGAACTCAAGTTTGAATCCTACGGATGACCCAAACCGCACAACCCACTTCTCTTGACGAAGTCGTCATCCGCTTTGCGGGCGACTCCGGTGATGGCATGCAGCTGGTCGGCAACCAGTTTTCCAATACGTCGGCCCTTGCGGGCAATGATCTTTCCACTTTCCCAGACTACCCTGCGGAAATTCGCGCCCCAGTCGGAACGACCTTTGGGGTCTCTGGATTCCAAGTGCGCTTCGCCTCAAAAAAGATTCACACTCCAGGAGATCATTGCGATGTCCTTGTTGCCATGAATCCGGCAGCCTTTAAGGTCCACGTGGAAGCCTTAAAGCCTGGAGGAATTCTTCTTGTCAACACTGGAAATTTTGATGGAAAAAATCTCAAAAAGGCCGGCTATGAGACAAGTCCATTAGAAGACATGCGCTACAAAGAGCAATTCAACCTTGTTGAAATTAACCTTAACACCGCTGTGATTCATGCCGTGGAAGGGACGGGCTTAAGTTCAAAAGACGCCTTGCGCTCCAAAAATATTCTTGCCCTTGGCATGCTGTATTGGGTTTATTCCCGATCTCTAGAGCCAACGGAACAGTGGCTGAAGGAAAAATTTTCAAAAAAACCCATGGTCTTGGAAGCCAACCTAAAGGCTTTGCATGCAGGAGTAAAAATCGCAGAAAACTCAGAGCTTCTGCAAACTCAACACACCATCGCGCCCGCCCCTCTAGAAGCGGGAGCTTACAAAAACTTGATGGGCAACGCCGCCCTCTCCATGGGGCTTGTCGCCGGAGCAGAGCTTGCTGAACTTCCACTCTTTCTGGGGAGTTACCCCATCACCCCAGCTTCGGACATCCTGCATTATCTGGCACGCTACAAGAACTACGGCGTCGTGACTTTTCAAGCGGAAGATGAAATTGCGGCCATCGCAGCCGCAATTGGAGCTTCTTTTTCTGGGTCTCTCGGCGTTACAGCAACGTCCGGCCCAGGCATTGCGCTGAAGTCTGAAGCCATGGGCCTTGCCGTGATGACCGAGCTTCCACTGCTTGTAATTAATGTCCAGCGAGGCGGACCCTCTACAGGACTACCCACCAAAACCGAACAGGCGGACCTCCTACAGGCGCTGTTTGGTCGGCATGGAGAATGCCCCGTACCAGTCATTGCCCCGTACTCATCTTCAGATTGTTTTCACGCCGCAATCGAGGCAATCAAAATGGCTGTGCAATATATGACCCCGGTCATCCTGCTTTCCGACGCCTCCATTGCAAATGGCGCAGAACCTTTCCTCATCCCTGACCTAGACAGCCTCGAAAAGTTCCCCGCTCAAAAAGCAAAGACAGAAGAAAATTTCATGCCCTACCGAAGGGATGAAAAGACACTGGCACGCCCTTGGGCGGTACCTGGAACTCCAGGCCTTGAACACCGCATTGGTGGGCTAGAAAAATCCGACGGCTCTGGAGATATTGACTACTCTCCCAAAAACCATGAAACAATGGTAGGCCTACGAAATGATAAAGTGCAACGCATTGCGAATACCTATGCGCCACTTGCTGTCTACGGGGAGGACCAGGGAGATCTCTTGGTGGTCGGCTGGGGGTCCACCTACGGGGCCATTCGTAGCGCGGTCCGCAATGCACAATCAAATGGCCAATCCGTCTCTCACGTGCACCTTCGCAATCTTTGGCCCTTGCCCCTTGATCTTCAAGATATCTTGAAGTCCTTTTCAAAGGTTCTCATTCCTGAAATGAACTCGGGTCAGTTGCTCAGAATTTTAAGGAGTGAATACCTCATCGATGCCGTGGGCTACTCCAAAATTCAGGGTCAACCCTTCGCAACGCAAGAGATCTACGATCACATTCAAACGATTTTTTAAATACAATGAGTCTCTCCTACAAGAAAAAAGATTTTGTTTCGGATCAGGACGTGCGCTGGTGCCCGGGTTGCGGTGACTACGCAATTTTGAGTGCCGCACAACAAGTGTTTGCAAAGCTAGATATTCCAAAAGAAAATTTTGTCGTCGTTTCCGGCATTGGTTGCTCCAGCCGCTTCCCTTATTACGTCAACACATTCGGCTTCCATACCATTCATGGTCGCGCGCCTGCCATTGCGTCGGGAGTCAAGATTGCCAACCCTGACCTTGATGTCTGGGTTGTCACAGGTGATGGAGACGCTCTTTCCATCGGTGGAAACCACATCATTCATGCTGCCCGACGCAATGTGAACATGACAGTGCTCCTCTTTAACAACCGAATCTACGGGTTAACCAAGGGACAATACTCACCGACATCAGACCCAGGAACAAAAACAGGATCCACCCCTTACGGGTCCTTGGACACGCCCTTTAACCCAATTACCCTCATGCTCGGCGCGGGCGCAGGTTTTGTTGCGCGTACGGTTGATACACAGATTCCCCACATGAAGTCCGTCATTGAGGCTGCCCACGCCTATCAGGGTTTTTCCTTTGTTGAAATTCTTCAAAACTGCGTCATTTTTGCGGACAAGGTATTTGAACATATCACAGAAAAAGGAATTCGAGATTCCCGTCAAGTCAACTTAATGCACGGTGAGCCTTTGGTCTACGGCAACGATTTGGAAAAAGGTCTTCAATTTACAGCCGACGGCCTCAAGATAGTTGCTGCGGACCAAGCTGACACTTGGGATGCACAGCAACGCGATGCGGCAAAGGCGTATCAGATTTGCCAGAGCCAAGAGAATGGAGAATTTCCCGTGCCCATCGGTATTTTCCATTCGGTAGAACGGGCAACACTGGATGCACAAGTCCATGCGCAAATTGCAGAGACAACGGAAAAACTAGGAAAGGGAAGCCTCACCTCTCTTCTTCAGTCCGGAGAAATCTGGAACGTGGGCGAAAAGTAGATTCCCCAACTCAGGGCTAGGGTAGAATCTTTGGATGCCAGTGATTGAGAGCACTCCAGAGTTTGTTGCCGGCGTTTATGCCTGCACAAGAAAAAATCTAGCGACCCTCAAGGCCCAACAAGATCGCCCGTTGACCTTAACCGAAAAGATTTTCCTAGGGCATCTGGACAATGCAAATACCCAGGAAATTCAGCGCGGAAAAGCTTATTTAAACCTGCGGCCAGACCGAGTGGCGCTTCAAGATGCCACTGCCCAGATGGCTCTTCTTCAGTTCATGATGGCCGGGAAAGAGGAGGTTGCTGTTCCTTCCACCGTTCACTGTGACCACCTTATCCGGGGCTATGTCGGCGCAGGCAAGGACCTTGATGTGGCCCAAAATGAAAATGCAGAGGTCTATGACTTTTTGTCTTCCGTCTCCAAAAAGTATGGTCTTGGCTTTTGGAAGCCGGGATCGGGCATTATTCATCAAATCGTCTTAGAAAATTACGCCTTCCCTGGCGGCCTTATGGTCGGTACGGATTCACACACACCTAATGCAGGAGGCCTAGGCATGTGTGCCGTCGGCGTTGGTGGTGCCGACGCCGTTGACGTCATGGCCGATTTCGCCTGGGAAGTTCTTCAGCCTGATATTGTCGGTGTAAAATTGACGGGAAAACTGAATGGCTGGTCTGCTCCGAAAGATGTCATTCTCAACCTTTTGGGCATATTAACGGTAGAGGGTGGAACAAACCGCGTCATGGAGTACTTCGGCGAAGGATGCTCCAGCTTGTCCGCAACCGGCAAGGGCACCATTTGTAATATGGGTGCGGAGCTTGGCGCCACATGCTCTGTCTTTCCGTATGACGAAAACATGGGTCGATATTTGCGTGCAACCGGACGAGAGGGCTTGGCGGATCTTGCCGAAGAGAACGAGGATCTCTTAGTCGCCGACTCAGCCATTCTTCAAAATCCAGAGGATTATTATGACCTGGTCGTTGAAATTAATCTGTCGACGCTTGAGCCGCACTTGGTGGGACCACACAGCCCAGACGCCACCCACACACTCACGCAGCTCAAGGCGGACTGCGAAACTGGAGAATGGCCCGTAAATATCAGCGCAGCCCTGATTGGCTCTTGCACGAACTCGTCCTATGAAGACATGACACGGGCTGTTGATATTGCCAAACAAGCGAGTGCTCACGGTCAGCCTCTTCAAACCAGTTTATTGGTTAGTCCTGGGTCGGAACAGGTGTACGCCACAATTTCCAGAGACGGTCAACTCGCGGCTTTAGAAGAAGCTGGTGCAACCGTCCTGACGAATGCCTGCGGTCCATGCATTGGTCAATGGCAAAGAGAAGACGGAACGGAAGGTGTCATAAATACCATTGTTACCTCCTTCAACCGAAACTTTCGAGCGCGTGCGGATGCTAATCCAAGTACACAAGCATTTGTGGGCTCTCCCGAACTCGTCATGATGTATGCCATTACCGGAAGGCTTGATTTCAACCCTCTTATTGACGAACTTACCGCGCCTGACGGTACGCGGTGGAGGTTTAAGGCGCCAGCACCCGCTCTGGATATTCCAACTAAGGGCTTTGTTCGCAGCACCCAGGGCTATCAAGCTCCCCCGGATCGTCGGGCGGACTTAAGCGTTTCTGTTGCCGCAGAGTCAGAGCGCCTTCAGCTCCTAACCCCCTTTACACCCCTGTCTCTCGAGGATTATCAAAACATGCCGCTCCTTTTAAAGACAAAAGGGAAAACGACCACCGACCATATTTCCCCTGCGGGAAAATGGCTTCGGTTTCGTGGACATTTGGAGAACATTGCCAACAATATGTTTACGGGTGCCACCCATGCCTTCACGGGTGAAATCGGAACGACGCGTGATTGGGAAAGCGGTCACACCATAGAGGTTCCACAAGCAGCCCGAAATCTCAAGGCACAAGGAAAGTACTGGGTGGTGGTCGGCGATGAAAATTACGGGGAAGGCTCTAGCAGAGAACACGCCGCCATGTGCCCGCGCTTACTCGGCGCCGGTGCGGTGATTGTGCGTTCTTTCGCACGCATCCATGAAACAAATTTGAAAAAGCAAGGCCTACTTCCTTTCGTTTTTGCCGACGCAAAGGACTGGGAAAGTGTGCAAGAAAAAGACACCGTCTCCCTTGAAGGATTAGCCGAACTCGCCCCAGGGTCTTCGGTCACCGCGCTGTTTCATCATGAAGATGGATCCAGCCACAAGGTTGCCCTAAAGCACACGCTCAATGACGATCAGATTGTATGGTGGAAAGCTGGCTCCGCTTTGAACTCCATTCAGCCGAAGTAACTCATGCGCGTCATCATTACCGGTGCAGGAACCGGCATCGGTCAAGCAACGGCACGCCGGCTGGCCAGAGAGGGAGCTCAATTACTTCTAGTAGGCCGAAGAAAGCTGCCTCTTCAAGAGCTTGCGGAAGAGCTCTCGGTTGATTTCGCCACTTGTGATGTTGCAGAAACAGGAGCGATGGAAAAATCTTCGCGGGACTTTGCCGAAAAGCACGGGGGCATTGACGGACTTGTTGCGAACGCAGGAATCAATCCACAACGCGCCGATGCTCTTCATGCAGAGGATTCTTTTTGGGAAGAAACCCTCAAGGTCAATCTCACCGGAACCCATCGAAGTTGCCGAGCCGTCTTGCCGTATATGACCTCGGCAAAGAAGGGGGCCATTGTCACGGTTGGATCCATCGCGGGCCTTGCGGGCATGAAGGCACGGGCCGCATATGGCTCCAGCAAAGCCGCGGTCGTGAATTACACACAATCCTTGGCTGTGGACTATGGGGAACAGGGTATTCGAGCAAACTGCGTATGCCCTGGGTTTGTGATTACGGACATCAACCGAGCTTGGCTCAAAGAGCTCCCCGCAGAAAGGCTGGCTGCATTAGAAGAGCGACACCTTCTTGGCTTGGGCACTCCCGATGCTGTCGCCGACGCAATTGCCTTTCTTCTGTCCGACGCCGCCCGATGGATCACAGGGGTTGCCCTGCCTGTCGATGGCGGCTGGCGCGCGCACTAAACGTTAGTCTCGCGCCCCTTATCTTCGTCGTAGTAATCGAGGAGGTCAAGGGGCATCACAACGGAAGTAATAATATTCATAGAATGCGCCAAAATGCGCTTGATGTATCTATAAATCAAAGCTGTCGCCGCTGCATTTTCTCCTTCAATCAAACAAAGCGCGCGCAGTTTTTCTTCGCAGTGCCCTTGCAGTGATTCACACTCTCCTATGAAAGCGCGGGCACCTTCCGCATCTTGCGTGTCATAAACGTTCCTTGACTTTGCTAGAAGTCGAGAGGTGGTGTCCTTGATGGACACAAGATCTTCATGAGAAGACTCCAAAATATTTGCTTCAATAAAAGCAAGGTCAAAAATATTTTTGGCGTAGTCTCCGATGCGCTCAGCGTCTTTTACGACGGACATCAAAGCCAAGCAAACAGGGAACTCTGTGCGTCCGTGAGCCGCTGCATGAGTGATTAAGCGCCGACGAATGCGCCGCTCGTTAGCATTAATGCGCTTGTCCGTTGCCCAAAGATCATCCTTCACAACATTCGGATCTGCCCCCCCCAGCAATGCATTGGAGGCCGCGTCAAACACGTGCCGGCCATCTTCGAGCATCTGCTCGAAGAAGCGCATGATTTCCTCTAACCCAGAGGGCTTAGATCTTAAAGCGGAGAGCCATTCAAACATTTTTTTACCTTGGTTGTGTTTCGGTTAGAAAACAAGAATCCCGAAAAGAGGAAGAAGAATAAACATGATAATAACATAGGCGGCAACCCAGGACTTTCTTTCTACAGCTCGGGTGGATAACCCCTCGGCCAAGAAAATTGGGAGTTGCCTTGCACGTGGAATAAGGAGAATTCCGGCCGTTCCAATGAGGTTGAAAATGACATGGACAAGAGCGATCACCAAGCCATTAAAGTCCGTGGCCAAGGAGGCCAAAAATGCGGTGATCGTTGTTCCAATATTTGCGCCGAGCATCACTGGAAATGCCGCGTCAATCGTGAGGATGCCGGATCCACACATGGGCACAATGAGTGACGTAGTGATGCTTGATGACTGCACAGCCATCGTAATCATTGCTCCAATGGAAACGGCCACGAGTACATTTTTCTTGAGCACTGAATTCATTGCCCTTTCCGCCTTGTGCGCAATGACCTTTTTCATGATTTTTGTAATAAGCGTTAAACATGAAAAAATCAAAGCCAAGCCAAGAGCCAACTTTGCACTTGCAAGGCCATTACCCTCTAAGCCAACTTGTTCAAAAATCTGAGAAAATAGCTGTTCTCCGGACTTAACCGCCATCTTAATAGGTGACTTATAGGACCCGCCACCGCCAACCGATAGCATGTTCGCCAATGAATAAGCTGATTTCTCTAGAAACCCTGTAGCCACTTCAATGGGAAACATAATGCCAACAACAATTAAATTGAAAAAATCATGAACCGTGGCAGAGGAAAATGCTCGGTGAAACTCCACGCTCCGGCGTACATGGCCAATCGAGACCAATGTGTTGGTAATGGTCGTACCAATATTTGCTCCCATGATAATGGGAACCGCTGCACCAACCGTTAAGGTTCCTGCGCCAACCATGGCAACAATGGTGGCCGTGGTGACCGAAGAGGATTGCACGAGAACGGTAAATAATATGCCTGAAGCCAGGCCCGCAAGAGGATGGGAAACTCCATCTAATAAACCCTCAGAGAAGCCTTCTCCAAAGCCGCCAATTCCTTTCGAGAGCAATCTAATAGCGACCAAAAAGCCAAACAGTAAAAAAAGAAGAAGAACATACTTCCACCAAGCCCCCCCTTTTCCGGGTGGGTTCGCCCTGGGATCATGGGCCTCGTTCACTAATTGTGCGTCAACTTTCATGTGGGTGGGACGGACAAGCCTAGATTGCGCATTGTCACCGCCTTCACTCAGCTGTCTACTGAATAAATCCATTTTTTTTGAAAAATAAAAAAACGCACAATCTTCAAGCATGAAGCCTATCTCGCTTCTCTTTGGTGTCGGCCTGATTCTTCTGGGCGCCGCCTCTACGCACCTCTTCCACGCCGGCCACCCCGATTACCAGCCTTATCTGACCTCGCGCCATTTTAAGGTCACTGGTCTGGCACGTACCGCCTGGCATACGACCAAGAAACGGAGATTCCCTGCACTTATGACATTCATTTTACTCCGGACGGTCAATGGATGATTTCGGAATTCCTGAGTAGCACTGACGGAAAGCCCTTCTGGGGGCAAGAGTCCCTCACCTGGGACGCCAAAACGAGCACACTCCACAGCGTGGCCGTTTCCGTAGATTATGAACACGGCACTCCCAACACGACTTTTGGCAAAACCGTCCTAGAAAATGGGCGCGTTTGGAATTACACCATGACCACAGAATCTGCCGACGGCACCCGCCAAGAAGTCATGTGGATGAACATAGAAAAAAAAATGGAAAACATGGTCTCACTCTAAAAACTTCACCTTCCATATACGAAGCCGCTGACGCCCTCCAAGTCGCCGCCGTTGCGGAAGGAATCGTGGAATTAGAGCCACCATCTCCTCCGCCATGCCCTGCCGAGTTTCGGTTTACGAGCAGGACGGGAAAACCGTCCTTTGCACCCTTGCCGCCAGTGCCATGCTGGGCATGTTTGGCGTACCGGAAGCCGCCGAGCTTGCCCAAGAAGTCGAGGACACCATTACTCGCATCATGGCGCGGGCAAAGCGCGGATAGAATTCCGTGCTCATGTCGGACTCTCTCCCCACTCTTCTTGAAATTGCCCGAACTGCAGGTGAGCGCGCCTCCAAAATCTGCCGGGCAGTTCTTGATGGAACCCCCCTCTCTTTAGAAAAAGGGGACAAGTCGCCCGTTACACTTGCGGACTATGGCTGCCAAGCGGTCATCCTTCGCGAAGTGGCGGCGGCCTTTCCGGACCACACCATTGTTGCGGAAGAAGGGTCGGAGCACCTCAAAGAAACCGCCGGGGACGCGGGCGCAAAACAGATTGTAGAGCTGGTCTCTGACAACCTTGGAGAAGAGGTAAACTTTGACCAAGTCTGTGCATGGATTGATCACCAAGGAACAGGCAATTCCGAATATACCTGGAGCATTGACCCCATTGACGGCACCAAAGGTTTTTTGCGCAGAGAGCAGTACGCCGTGGCCATCGGAATCATGAAAAACAACGTGCCCTACGCCGGCGTATTGGCCTGCCCCAACTTGCCCGTGGATTTGAATCAACCCGACGGCCCCCGCGGTGTTTTGTACGTCGCCGCAAAAGGCCAGGGAACCACACGTGTGCCCCTAGATGGTGGAGAAGCCACACCGGTCCACACCAACGCGAAAGCCGATGCCGCCGCTTGCCGTGTTTTGGGTTCGGTGGAGTCAGCACACGGAGATCCCTCCTTGATTATTTCCATGATGGAAGAGGCGGGTATTGAAGGTGGCTTTGTCCGCTATGACAGCCAGGCTAAGTACGGAATATTAGCCGAAGGAAATGCAGAAATCTATGTGCGGCCACGCTCCCGCCCAGACTATCGGGAGAATATTTGGGACCACGCCGCAGGGGTTATTGTGGCGGAAGAGGCTGGCGGGAAAGTGACTGATTTAGACGGAAAGCCTCTCGATTTTACCCTAGGAAATACACTCAAAGAAAACCGTGGGGTTTTGGCCACGGCGTCGGCAGAAATTCATAATTTCGTTGTGAAAGGTCTGCAACTTGCAGAAGCAAAGAACTAACTCTACATCATGAGTGAACTCACAACCCGAAACGAAGCACTGGAATACCACAAAACCGGGCGGCCCGGAAAAATTGAAGTGGTGCCCACCAAGCCAACGCTTACGCAAATTGATTTGTCGCTGGCCTACTCACCTGGCGTAGCAGAGCCTTGTCGTGAAATTGAGAAAGATCCGGACAAGGTTTACGAATACACCGCCAAGGGAAATTTAGTCGCCGTTATCACAGACGGAACCGCCGTACTTGGGCTCGGAGACATCGGGCCCAATGCAAGCAAACCCGTCATGGAGGGAAAAGGTGTTTTATTCAAACGATTTGCGGACATTGATGTTTTTGACATTGAGCTGGGCACCAAGGACACCGAAGAAATCATTGCCGCAATAAAGGCTATTTCCCCAACGGTTTCGGGCATCAATCTTGAAGATATTTCCGCGCCCCGTTGTTTTGAAATTGAACAACGCTTGATTCAAGAATTGGACATCCCCGTCTTTCACGATGACCAACACGGCACCGCCATTATTTCCGGCGCTAGCTTGCTGAATGCAGCGGAAGTTGCCGGAAAAAAACTGGAAGACCTCAAGCTTGTTGTAAGCGGTGCAGGGGCGTCGGCCATGACATGCGCCAAATTTGCAGTAACCCTTGGCGTAAAACGTGAAAATGTTCTCTTGATAGACCGAGCTGGCGTCATCTATCAAGGCAGAACAGAAAATATGTCGAAATACAAAGAAGCGTTCGCCGTAGAAACAGACGCGCGCACATTAGAAGATGCCATGAAAGGTGCCGACGCATTCTTCGGTCTTTCCGTCGGCGGACTGGTGACACCAAAAATGCTCTTGAGCATGGCAGAGAACCCCATTGTGTTTGCCATGGCCAACCCAGACCCAGAAATTGCTTATGACGTTGCAAAAAAGGCACGGGCCGATGTCATCATGGCCACTGGTCGGTCAGACTTTCCAAATCAAGTGAACAACGTATTGGGCTTTCCTTTCATTTTTCGCGGAGCTTTGGATGTACGCGCATCCACGATTAATGAAGAAATGAAATTAGCGGCGGCCCACGCCCTGGCTGACCTTGCCAAAGAACCCGTCCCCGATTCTATTGCAAGCGCTTATGGCTTAGATTCACTTAAATTCGGGGCGGAATACATCATTCCAAAGCCTTTGGACCACCGGGTCATTCGCAAAGTTGCCGTGGCCGTGGCCGAAGCTGCCATGAAAACCGGTGTGGCGCGCGCACCCAGGGACTTAGATATCTATGTAAGAGAACTTGGAGAGCGTGCCGGCCAAGAACGCGAGCTCATGCGCGAACTCATCGCCCGCGCACGCCGTGCGAAAAAAAGAGTCCTCTATCCAGAGGGTGAAGCGGATCGCGCCGTCATTGCCGCCTCCGCCGTCGTTCAAGAAGGAATTGCGCAACCCATTCTTCTTGGTAAAGAATCCGTCATTCAAGAAAAAGCAATTCTTCACGGTGTCTCCATAGATGGCATCTCCATCATTGATCCTGAAAACTTTTCCGAGGCAGAGACCTATGCCAAAGAACTTTTCCAAGTTCGCCAGCACCGTGGGCGCACCTTAGAAGAAGCCAAGGAACGCCTCAAAGACCCTCAATGGCTTGGCCCCATGATGGTGCGCATGGGGGCGGCAGATTGCATGGTGGCCGGACTCTCTCGTCACGTTCGCAAAACGATGGGCCCCATGCTGAAAGTCATCCCGCTTAAAGAAGGCGTGCTCCGTGCTTGCGGAATGACTTTAATGTTTACGCAAAAAGGCCTCATTGCCTTTGCCGACACCGCCGTAAATGAAAACCCCACCGCTGAAGACCTTGCAGAAATCGCAATCTTGTCTGCGGAAAAAATGAAACGCTTCGGCATCAAACCCGTGGTGGCCATGCTTTCCTCTTCTTCTTATGGAGGAAGCCCTGGCGTCGATGCTGAAAAAGTGCGCCGGGCCGTGGCCATTGCTCAAAAAGAAGCGCCGGACATTTTGATAGATGGAGAAATGCGTGTGGACTGCGCCTTGGACCCCACGGTTCAAGACCGCTACGAAAACTGCAAACTCAACGGACAAACGGCCAACGTCCTCGTTTTTCCGGATCTTCAGTCCGCCAATATCGGGTTCAACCTCGTGCGCTCTTTAACCGACGCCTATGTCGTCGGCCCCATCATGCTTGGCCTTCAAAAACCCGTGCATATGCTTCAGCCCCATTCCATCGGCGTTTCCGACATCGTCCACCTCACGGCCGTAGCCTGTGGCGGAAAATAACAACCATGCCTTTTTCTCAAGCCATTCGCCTCGCCGGTCATCAAAACCCGGAAACCATTCCTTATGAAGATCTAAAGCGCCGTGCAGCGGAAGCGCATGGAATAGACCCGGAAACCATTGCTGAGGTGCACATCTGCAAGGTAAGTCTCGATGCCCGAAAGACAAAAAGCATTTGGCGTGTCGAAGTAACCGCTTATGAAATCGACGAGGAAGTGCCACCACCACCGAGCTTAGAGCCTGAAACGTTTCCGACGCCTGCCGACGACGCTCCGCATGTTGTCATTGTGGGCGGTGGACCGGCAGGACTTTTTTGTGCCACCGAACTCGCACGCAAAGGAATCCGATTCACCCTTCTAGAAAGAGGAAAAAATGTTAAGGATCGACGCAAGGATATCGCAAATTTAAACCGTGGCCAAGTAGTCAATCCAGAAAGCAATTACTGCTTTGGAGAGGGTGGCGCTGGAACTTATTCCGACGGAAAACTTTATGCACGTTCCGCCTCCAAGGAAGACTCTAGAAGTGTCCTTGAAACCTTAGTGTCTCACGGTGCCCCAAAAAATATCCTCTGGTCATGGCGGCCTCACATTGGAAGTAACCGCTTGCCGAAAGTTGTTAAATCTATGAGAGAGTCATTGCGTACGGTTGGGAAAGTTCAATTCAACACAAGGGTCACGGGGCTACTTACCAAAGAGAAGGAAACCTATGGGGTCACTTGGTCAAAGACGGAGGATGGCGCCGTCACAACAGGGGAAACGGAAGGTGATGCTGTTGTGATTGCTACTGGACACTCCGCAACAGACGTTTTGTTTTTTGCGAAAGAGGCCGGCGCAGCACTAGAAGCAAAGGGGTTCGCCCTAGGCGTACGCGCAGAACATTCGCAAGATTGGGTGGACTCCCGTCAGTATCGAGGCCGCCGGGAAGAAGATGATTTACCTGCGGCTTTTTACGAACTCTCTGCAAAAATTGACGAGCGTGGTGTTTATTCCTTTTGCATGTGCCCCGGCGGTTGGATTGTCCCCACACAAACAGAAGAAGGAACGATTGTGGTTAACGGCATGAGCTTGGCAAAAAGAGATTCTGCTTTTGCAAACTCAGGCATTGTCGTAGAACTGCAACCAAAAGATTGGTGCGGGAAGCGAGGCTGGCGATGGGGCTGGGGGGAACTCTTGAAAAAAGCCGCCACTATTTCTGACCACCCCCTTCTTCATGAAGTAATCGCCGACCCTCGTGGCGGAGATCCCATTGCAGTGGCCGAAGGTCGCCTGCCGATTCACCCAGACCTTGACCCTATCTTTGGGGTACGCATTCAAATTGCCGTTGAAGTCTTGGCAGCTCACGCAGGAGGTGGAGATCAAAAAGCACCGGCACAGAGGATTGACTCTTTTGTAGAAGATCTGGACCAGGAAGATGAACCTCTTCCAACCAGTTACCTTCCTGGGCTGACTCCGGCCAAATATGATGACATCTTGCCCAAAGGAGTCACCCGACGCCTCAAAGAAGGCTTAGCGGTCTTTGATAAAAAACTTCCGGGCTATGCCAACATGAAAGGGCAACTCATTGGCGCAGAAACTCGTACATCGTCTCCCGTGCGCCTTGTCCGAGACCCCGAAAGCAAACAAAGCACAACACTTGGACAGCTCTTCCCCTGCGGAGAAGGCGCCGGCTATGCAGGAGGCATTGTGTCTGCGGCAATTGACGGCCAAAATACGGCGTCGGCAGTGATGGAAATGTTTTCGTCTCGCGTTGGGTGAGGGAACTCTAGGCGCGCTGCATGCAAGCCAATCCGTCGACCATCCGCATAAGGGTTTTCGGCTCCATATTTTAAATCCCCGGCAAGGGGCGCCTGCAAACTTTGGCATGCCACCCGAAGTTGATGGGCCCTTCCAGTGACCGCTTCTAACCAAAGAAATGTGTTCCCATTTTCCTGCGCAGCAAGAACCCACCTCGTCTTTGCCAACTTCGCACCTTCCCGGCTCTCCGTCACAAGGTGCACTTTATTTTTCTTGCCATCCTTCCAAAGCCACTGCTCAATTTCCCCTTCCATTTTTTCTTGACTCCATGGTGAGCAAGAAAATGCTTGATACCATTTCTTGACCTGACCGTCTTTCCAAGATTTTGAAAGTCGCGCTGCGCCCTTGCTCGTTCGTGCAAAAACTACAATGCCGGACACCGGTCGATCCAGTCTATGCACAACACCCAAAAAAACATTGCCTGACTTCTGAAACTCCGATTTGACCCAACTCTTTGCCATTTCAAGCACCGAGAAGTCTTCACTGGCATCGGGAACTACCGGCACCCCTGCTGGTTTCAGCACCGCCAAAACGTGGTTATCGGAGTAGAGCACCTCAATCATGGATCTCATGATAAAGTAATGACATGACTTTGTTATTTGCATTCACCCTCTGCGCCGTTGCCCCCCTCGCCAATGTCATCGCCCCTCAGGACTACACCCTGACGGATCTCGGAGCCCTTTCCGTAAACCTCCCCAGCTGGTCGGGAGACATCAACAACCGCGGACAGATTTGTGGAACCTCTGGGTCTCCTGCTCCTTCTGGATCTCAGGCCTTCCACGCAATCTTTTTTGACGGGACCGGCTTAACGGATATTGACCCCATCAAGCCTGCCTTAGCCTTTGGTTACAGTATCGATGAAAATGGTCATGTTTACGGTCAATCCAGAGCAAGGCAAAATACCTTTCATGCCTTCCACTGGGATGGAACACAAACTCACGATGTGCACTTCGGTACCAGTGACTTCAGCATGATTCGCTCGGTGAACGAGGCGGGGATGCAGATGGGTCTTTTTCTGGAACCAAACCTCAATAGTGGAATTGCAAATTACCATACCTTTTTCCGATACGGAGCAATTGAACAGGACATTGGTCATTTTGGCGGCGGAGACACCTTTAGCTTCAACATGAATCGACTTGGAGACATCGTCGGCTCCTCCAACCGTGTGGACGGAGAAGTTCGCGGATTTCTCTGGCAAGGCGGGGCCCTGCAAGACCTTGGGGATCTAGGAGACACGTACTCTCAAGGTCGAGATATTAATGACCGAGGGCAAATCGTCGGCTGGTCTCGTGCTACTCCAAATGTTTACGTGCCCTTTCTCTGGGAAAATGGCGTCATGACCGCACTCCCCACGCTTGGCCAAGACGCCTTTACGCACAGCATCAATAATGCCGGCACCATCACCGGTTGGTCTCAAGACAACAATGGAGTTCAACAGGCCACCATTTGGAAGAATGGATCCATTACTGATTTAAATACTCTAGTTAACACCAATGGCTTTCACCTTGCCTCCGCGGATGGAATCAATGAAGTCGGTGAAATTTGTGGCACGGGTACGAATGCCGCAGGAGACAAGCGCGCGTATAAGTTGACGCCCATCTTGTCGGCGCCACAACTTTCGTCCATCCTTCCTGGGCTTGCCGGAGAAGACAATTACACGGTTGGTTTAGGCTTCACACCCCACGGAAGAGTTGCCCTAGTGTATGGCCTGGCTTCGGGACAAGTAGATATTCCCGGCTGCCTTGGGCTTCAAGTTGACATTCATCAACCTATTGTTGGCCGGATAACCACCGCCGACGCCGACGGCCGCGTGTATGAAGTTTTCCGCATTGCAGCATCCGCAAGAAACTTAACCGTCTACCTTCAGGCCGTTGACATCAGGGCATGTGCAACAAGCCCAGTGACGCATCAATCGCTCTACTAATTTAAATAAATTACTTTGTATTCATTTTCCTTCAAAGGAAAAGGCACTTCTTATTCTGGTTTCTTTTGAATCGTGCTTCCCTCAAGTTGCATTAATTCATAGCCTCCGCACAAAAATTCTGGAAAACAAGCGCCATGCGCATCTCCATGCCCTTCATCTCTGAAAATAACGTGGCAACAAAGTGGTTCTTTGTCGGAATAACGGAAAAACTAATACCCAGAACAAGAGGGTGATGAGAAATGATTTCATTGTCTCAACTCAAAAGGCGTTGTTTATACAAGGTGATACTGCCCCCGCCTACCGTCTCAATTCATTAAACCCGCACAGCCCGCGCACAAAAACCACACGGCAAAAAACGCTCATTCCCCTTCTCGGGTAAAGCCAGTTCCCCTGTTTCCACCGTCACGCTTGGAAACTCCTGCAGCATATTTGAAAAGGCCAAGGGAGAATAGCCAATGGCATAGGTTGACAAAACCAAAAATGACCCCGCCATTTCATCCAGTAAACCCTGACACGAAGTCAAAAGCGGAGCAATGTCTGTTTCAAACTGCCACTTCTCTCCTTTCGGTCCACGGCCATAATGGGGAGGGTCCAGCAAAATTCCGTGATACGTTTTCCCGCGTCGCTGTTCTCGTGCAGCAAATTTAGCGGCATCTTCCAGCATCCAACGAACGGCCTTTTCGTCCAAACCAGATCGCTGAGCATTTTCTGCGGCCCAGTCCATCGACGCCCGGCTGGCATCACAATGCGTGACCGCCCACCCCGCACGTGCAGCCAAAATTGTGGCTGCGCCCGTGTAGCCAAATAGATTCAGCAAGCGCGGTTGCTCAATCCCCTGTTTGGCCAAGACAACTCGCTGCTTTTCCGCATAATCCCAATTGCTCGCCTGCTCAGGAAATAAGCCAACATGCTTAAAAGGCGTCGGCTGAATCCGAACACAGGCTCCCTTGCCAAGGTCAACATTCCACGACTTTGGTGCACTGCCGTCCCATCGGCCCCCGCGGTCGGACTCTCTGACAAATCGTAGATCCGCATCACTCCAGGCCTCTGAAGACAACTTAGGCTTCCATAAAGCCTGCGGGTCAGGCCGGCGGAGGACATAGTCTCCAAAACGCTCTAGCTTTTCACCGCGGCCTGAGTCCAATAACTCATAATTCGCAAATTCGGGGTGGGGAAACACATGCACGGCAGAAGGATACAATGCTCCGCTACTTTTCCGCTCGTGCGCCCAGAGTCAAGGCATCAGAAAAGTGCTCCTCCCCCCCTTCTCCTCAGGAAAACCATGACGGTCATTTTTGTCCCCAAAGAAATTCGCAGCGGTGAAACGCGTGTTGCGGCAACTCCGGAAACTGTCGGCCGAATGGTAAAAGACGGCCTTACTGTGCGCATCGAAGCTGGCGCAGGGATTTCTGCCTGTATGCCAGATGAGGATTATCAAGCAGCCGGCGCCGACATCCTTCCTGCCGGATCCGCTTGCCCCGCAGATACTCAGGTTCTCCTAAAAGTAGCTACGCCGACCTGCACAGAAATCAGTACGTATCCCAAAGACGTTCTCCTTGTCTCCTTTCTAAGGGCCGGTGAATTTCCTGAGGAAACTGCCGCGATCACTCGGTCGGGTATTCACGCCTGGGCCATGGAATGCGTTCCCCGCACAACTTTGGCGCAAAAGATGGATGCCCTGAGCTCCCAGGCCAATATTGCGGGCTATAAAGCCGTTCTTTTGGGCGCTACGACTCTTGGAAAATACTTTCCACTCTTAATGACCGCCGCGGGAACGGTGAAGCCGGCCAAGGTGGTTATTTTTGGCGTGGGCGTTGCTGGACTTCAGGCCATTGCCACAGCAAAACGACTAGGCGCTCTTGTAGAGGCCACAGACATCCGACCCGAGGTCAAAGAACAGGTGGAGTCCTTGGGCGCAAAATTCATTGACGTCGCCCCCGACGAAGGTGCGGAAGAAGAAAGCGTTTACGCCGCGGAAGCATCGGATGACTACAAAAAACGTCAGGCTGAAGCCGTGGCCGCCAAGGTTGCCGAGGCTGACGTTGTCATCACTACTGCACAAATCCCTGGCCGCAAAGCCCCCTTGCTCATTCCAACATCCATGGTAGAAACCATGAAGTTGGGCTCCGTCATTGTAGACCTTGCAATCGAACAAGGTGGAAACTGTGAGCTTTCCCAAGAGGGTGTAAACGTGCGACATAACGGGGTCACCATTGTGGGAACCTCAAACATCCCGGCCACCGTGCCGGTTCATGCGTCAGAGCTTTACTCTCGCAACCTTCTTGAAGTCGTCAAGCACGTCTTCCCAAAAGTGGAAGAAGGACAAGAACGACGGCGCATCTTGGATCTTGAAAACGAAATTACCGCAGGATCCCTTCACAAAACTGGAGACGACTCATGATTTTCCTTCTCATGCTTTTTGTTTTTGTCTTAGCAATCTTTGCCGGCAATGAACTTATTTCCAAAGTACCCCCTACTTTGCATACCCCATTAATGTCCGGCGCCAACGCTATTTCAGGAATCACCATTGTGGGCGCCTTAATGTGCGCACAATTTGGCGCCGAAGGTTCTGCCGCAAAAATTCTTGGCATTTGCGCCATTGCCTTTGCCACCATCAACGTCATTGGTGGTTTTCTCGTGACAGACCGCATGCTCGCCATGTTTCAATCCAAAAAGAAAAAGAAGTAGAGAACGATCATGGATAATTTCGACCCCGCACAAGCTTTTTACCTCCTTGCAACCGCCCTTTTCATTCTAGGGATCAAGCGGCTTGGAAAAGTCAAGACCGCCCGATCTGGCAATCAACTTGCTGGCGTCGGCATGCTCTTAGCCATTGTCGTGACCTTGGTTTCTCCTGGCATCGGCATTCAGTTGGACTGGACCATGGTGGCCATCGGCTTGGCCATTGGCGCTAGCATTGGCGCACTCATGGCGAGGCGCGTGGAAATGACAGGAATGCCAGAGCTGGTTGCCCTGCTTAACGGAATCGGTGGCCTGGCTTCCACCTTTGTAGCACTCAGTGAGTTTTGGGGCCGAAAATATGGCGCCACCATTACGCCAGAAAATGTCATTCTGGGGCCGGACGTTTGGGGAGTTGCCGTCGTTCTTTCTGTTTTAGTGGGCACGATTACTTTCACAGGGTCGCTATTGGCAATGGCCAAGCTCTCCGGAAAAATCTCCGGAAATCCGATTCTTCTTCCGATGCGCCATTTGCTTGTAGCCGGCTCTCTCCTTGGAGGGCTTGCTTTAGGATATCTTGCAGCGTTCCACCAAGGCTCTTTTGACCCCGCCATCATGATTCTTGGCCTCACGGCGTGCGCCGCGGTCTTCGGAGTGATTTCAGTGCTCCCAATTGGCGGCGCAGACATGCCCGTCGTGGTTTCTTTGCTGAACTCCTATTCCGGCATAGCCGCCTCCATGGCCGGCTTTGTCATTGGCAATCCCCTCCTCATTGTGGCCGGCGCGCTTGTCGGTGCATCTGGCATGATTCTCACCATCATCATGTGCAAAGCCATGAACCGCTCTCTCGGCAATGTGCTGATTGGTGGATTTGGCGGTGATGCTCCAACTACCGGCGGCGCCAGTGCCACGGAGTACGAATCTGTAAAATCCGCCGGCGCTGAAGAGGCAGCCATGATTTTAGATGCAGCAACCTCTGTCATCTTTATTCCTGGTTACGGCATGGCAGTTGCCCAAGCACAGCACGTCGTCAAGGAACTCGGCGAAGAGTTGGAAAGCAGAGATGTCACAGTCCGCTATGGCATTCACCCGGTTGCGGGTCGCATGCCAGGACATATGAACGTGCTTTTGGCAGAATCCGATGTCCCCTATGAACAACTTTGGGAATTAGAGCGCATCAACGGAGACTTTAAAACTACCGACGTCACCGTCATCATCGGCGCCAATGATGTCGTCAATCCCGAAGCCATTGAAAATCCACAGTCTCCCATTGCGGGCATGCCAATTTTGAACGCACACGAATCGGGAACCGTGCTCGTAATCAAGCGGTCCCTCTCACCTGGATACGCCGGCATTAAAAATCCGCTCTTTGAAAGAGACAATTGCTACATGTGCTTCGGAGATGGAAAACAATTTCTCACCGAAATACTTGCAGAGCTGAAAGAAAACTAAGTTCGGAGCCTATGCTTTCGCTTCTCTGGACACTCCTCGTCTTGCCCGCTCCACTCTTGGGCTCCTTGTTTGTCCTTGGCCGGCTTGACCGTAAAGCTCGGCTTGGTGCATGGAGTACAAGGGTTTGGGCACAAGGGCTTCTTCGGATTTACCGAGTACAAGTGCAAGCTCAGGGCCCACGACCAACGCCAGGGTCCTTTGTCATTTCAAATCATCTTTCTTGGCTTGATATTTTGGTTTTAGCCTCTCTTTATCCCACAAATTTCGTGTCGAAATCTGAAATAAATGAGTGGGCTGTGATGGGGTTCTTGTCTCGTTGCGGTGGAAGCATTTTTATTGACCGAGAAAAACGTGCGGATACTCATCGGGTGACAGAACTTTTGCGCTGGTTTCTGAGCCGAGGCTCCACCATAACCTTGTTTCCTGAGGGTTGGTGCGGTGATGGTGCCAAACTCCTTCCTTTTAAGCGATCTCTCTTTGCGGCCGCTGCTCAGCTAGAAACGCCTTGCATTCCGACCTCTATCCATTACAGCCGCCCAGAAGCTATTTGGGTGGACGAATCTCATTTAATCCGCCATGCAAGAAAACTATTTCGAGGAGGGTCTATTACTGCCAAAGTCTATTTTTCCCCACCCATAATTGAAACAGACAGAAAAACCCTTGCGTTGCAGTGCGAAGCTGTTGTCCAGCAAACTTTTCACCCAAGCACGTAGAATTCATCCATGCGCTGGACCCTCCTCCCCCTTGCTTTGGCCACGGCCTGTTCCACTTTCCATCATGCTCTCCATGAGCACACCGAGGACACACGCCACTCTTGCAATGCAGCTTGCCTCCAAGCCCCCCAGAGAACAGAGGTCGCCCTTCCTGTTGCACTAGATATCAAGAACTTTCGTATCTTGCGCCAGAACATTGCAGGAGGCGGACAGCCAAACATTGCTCATTTCTCTAGTCTCAAGGAAAAGGGTTATACCCAAATCATTAACCTGCGGATGCCCTCGGAGCCTGGGCACAAAGGAGAGGCGGAGGCTGCCCAAAATGCCGGGCTTCGTTATGCATCTATTCCAATGGGCAAGGCCGTCCGCATCGCCGACGCCAACCGCCTACGTCATCTCCTTTCTAAAAGTACCCGTGGGCTTACCTTAATTCACTGCGCAAGTGGTAATCGCGTCGGTGCCCTGTTCGGACTTGCGCGTGCCCTTGAGGAAGGTCTTTCCGAAACAGACGCTCTTCAGGCGGCAAAAGAGGCCGGAATGAAAAGCGAGCTCCTGGCCCAATCGCTGGTCCAAGAGCTCCAATAAGGAAACGCGTCAATCTTAGAATTCGTTTCCGCCATGACTACTGCCATTGCTTCGACCTGAGCCGCCGCCACCGCCCCAACCACGACGCGAATTTTCCTGCATGGCTTCATAGTCACTCATTTGCCCTTCCGTTAAAATTTGGCCGAGCTCGTCATTCACCACGCCCTGCATTTCTGTCATTGTTTCGCGAATTGACTCACGATCAAAGCTCCCAGATTCCCTCATTTCCGTGAAGTACGCTGACCGATTTTTGTCGGACTCAGTCATGATGCGGGACATCTCCTGAGACTGGTAACCGTCTAGACCAAGTTCACTGGTATAGCGATCCATCCGGCGAACCATGCGCTCTTCCCGACGCTCCGCCTCTCTTCCCTCACGCTCGACTTTCTCCTCCTCGTCAAGTCTCTCAAGATAAGCAGCAAAGCGCTCTTCTTCTTCCGCGGGAGCCCCAGAAGCCGCACTCTGTGGGCCACCCCGACCCCTGCCTGTGTACTTCTTAGCAACCGGAGGCGCGATTGGCTCACGCTGGCGATCGGCCAGTTCTGTCCGAAGCCCGTCCAGAGCAGCTTCCATGCCCACCAAAGTGCCTTCAAGGCCTTGGACTCTTTCGGCCAACTCTTCGCTTTGAGCAGAAACCTGAGGGCCATCCGCGGTGTAGAGAGGCTCAGTTTCCGTGGCGCCGCCGCCGCCCAAAAGAGTGCCTCCGGCTAAACCGCCGACGAAGCCACCTAAAAGGATAAGAATGATGTGTGTTGTATTCTGTGTCATGAGAGAAAAACCCGATGGAGTGGCGCGGGTTACGCCATATTATGAGATTCCCAGCATAAGGGGTAGGCCAATGACCACGGCCAAGAATACCAAAATACTGAGTGGCAAGCCAGCACGTAGGAAGTCGGAAAAACGATATCCACCTGGGCCGTACACCATGAGATTGGATTGATGCCCAATGGGTGTGGCGAAGCAAATGCTGGCACCAAAAGCAACCGCCAAGATAAAGGCCCGCACAATGGCATCGGCCATATCCCCGGTAATCCCCTGTGCCTCAATCACACCTTGGGCTGCGGAAATGGCAATCGGGGTCATCAACACAGCAACTGCAGTATGGGAGATTAGAGCGGTGAACAGCACACAAAGGAAAGTCAGCCCGGCCAGTACTGCAACTGTTCCAAATTGGACCAAAGCATCGACCAAATAATGAGCAAAGAAAGCTGCAGCTCCTGAATTATCCATCGCTTTTCCCAGGCCAATCGTACCGATAATAAAAATCAGTATGGGCCAATCAATAGCCCGATAGGCCCCGCGAGAACGCAAACATCCGCTTGCAACCATGCCGACGGCACCCGAAAGAGAAATAATCGGTATGAGATGACCCACATGAAAAATAGAGCTCATGGTAAACGCCGTAATTACCGCCGCCGATATTCCTAAAGCCAGCTTCCCTTTACTTCTGAGTACAATCCACTCGTGGGCCCCCGTCAGCAAAAAGAAATCAGACTTTGCGCGTATCTTTGCTTCTGCCTGTTCGCTTCCACAAGCCAAAATCAAGTCACCCGGGTGAAGGATCTGTTTGGATGCTCGATCACGGATGTGATGACCGTCTCGCAAAACGGCAACGGCTAAGGCTCCATAATCTCGCCAAAGGTGCAAATCTCCAACCTGACGACCCACCAACATGGAGTGCGGAGCAACCGCCAGCTCAAAAAACTGCATCGTTTTCGGATCAAAATGTGTGTCATCAAAAAGCCGTAAATCTAAGTCATCCGGAAGGCCTGCCAAAGAGTCCACCGTACCCCGCAGCATCACAACGTCCCCAGACTGAATGACTTCCTCCGTAAATGGGGGCCAGACCATTTCTTCTCCTCGGGCGAAAAACAACATTTCTACGCGAGCTTCTGTAAATGCCTCCGAGTAAGGTCGGCCGACCAAGGGAGACTCGGAGCCAATTTGTAGTTCTGTCACATATTCCCGCATATTTGCGCCCGCCATGGCGGCACTTAAGGAATGGCGCTCTGGTAATAGCTTTTTGGCGAAAACAGAAACGAAGATAATGCCAAACACCAAAATAGGAATGCCCAATTTCGACATCTCAAACATGCCGATGGGGTCATGGCCCATACTTTCTGCAACGCCACTTACCAATAAGTTCGTGGATGTGCCGACCAGGGTTACCATGCCGCCCAAAATAGTGGCAAAAGAAAGCGGAATCAAAAGACGTGAAGCCGCAACGCCAGTCTTTTGCGCCATTCCAATCAAAATAGGAATGAAAACCACCACTACCGCTGTGTTACTCAAAAACGCAGAAAGAGAACCCGCGATTAAAGAAATCAACAAAATCATACGGCGCTCCTTGCCTTGACTATATTTCAAGACGGCTCGAGCAATAAATTCCACCGCGCCCGTTCGAGTCAGACCCTCTCCCACCACATAAAGCGCGGCAATTGTAATCACCGCATAATTCCCGAAAAATCCAAGGGCGTCATGCAGGCTGAGGAGCCGCTCATGCGGATCAAATCCGGGGTCAAAGAATTGGAAAGCCTCTCCAGCCAGAACAAGAATAACTAAAAGCCCAATCCCGATGGCATCAAGGGATGCCTTCTCCAATACAAGGAGAATCAAGACGGCAAACGTCAAGATAACAACGAGGAGCCCTTCCCATCCCATGAGGAAATCAGTCTATCCCTGCGGAGCAAGGGCAAAAACAATGCGTTAGGATTCTCGAATGCGCTTTTTCCTCCTTGGAGTCGGGCTTTTCCTGGGTTGTGGCCCTTCGGCGACCTCCCCTGTGGCAAATTCGGAAGAAAAACGCCTTTCCATGGAAGAACGCCAAAGATTTCTGGTTTTAGGCCCAAGCACCGTGGAAACCCTTTTTGCGGTTGACCTTGGCCACCGCATTGTTGGGGTCAGTGACTATTGCCACTCGCCCGCAGCGGCGGGGATCCCACGCGTCGGGGGTATTTTGAATCCCAATTTAGAGCGTATTATTGCGTTAAAGCCGGACTACTTCTTCGTCCAAGGGCATCATCAAAGCCTGCAAAATTTGGCCCATCAGCAAAGGGTTCCCTATCAAGAAACGCGGGCCGACTCCCTGGAAGATTGGTTTTCCTTTGTGCGTCACCTTGACGAACAATTTAGCCAAACAAGCGGCGAAGCACTCATCCAAGTAATTCAAAAAGAGCTACGCCTCATTACCCAATCCGCCCCAAAAAAATCCCCTTCCGTCCTCTTGGTCATCGGCCGGCAGCCGAACGCTGCAGTTGGGCTCACCGTATCTGGCCCGAGCACCTTTCTTGCTTCGCTCTTAACTCTCGCCGGCGGAACTCTTGTTCCCAACACTGAAAATGTGCCGGATTGGTATTCCCTCTCCGAAGAGGCACTTTTTGAAATCAACCCTGACATCATTTTGGAATGTGGCCCTATTCCGACTCAACCTAGTTTCACGCCATTGCAGCTCTGGCAGGCCGCTTACCCAAGTCTTCCTGCGGTCAAAAATAAACGCGTATTTCCCTTATCCAGCCCATCCATCACCATTCCTGGGCCCAAGGTCGCCCAAACAGCAGCGCTAATCCAAGAATGCCTGCTCCACAAGTTCGCAGAAACAGTGCCCAAAAAATAAATGGGCCTCTTGAATTCGTGGGGTGTCGTCGGAAGGCGCAATAAAAGTAAGGTCGCAAATCTCCACCATTTTTCCACCCCCCTTTCCCGTCACCCCAATCACTGACGCGCCCAAATTAGCGGCTGTTGAAATGGCCCTTAATATATTCTCTGAATTTCCACTCGTAGAAATGGCCACTAAAACATCGCCCGCCTTCAGATGGGCCTGAACCTGGCGAGAAAATATTTCGTCGGCAGGGAAATCGTTGCCTAAGGCGGTCATTACGCTGGAATTCACCGTCAAAGCGTGCGCATTTAAAGGCGTGTGGTCGTGAAGGTACCGGCCGACGAGTTCCGCGGCCCAATGCTGGGCGTCAGCCGCACTACCCCCATTGCCTACAAAATAAACCGCTCCCCCAGCTTTAAGCCCTGACGACGTTATTTCCGCCGCGGAGGCCACTGTTTGTGCAAATTCCTTGCCCAAAGAGCCAAAAACGGCCTGTGCTTCAGCAAGTCGCTGATAAATTCTCTGTTCTGTGGATTCTGACATGACGCCAAAGGATACCAAAGGGATAATACCCGTATGGCATTAGAAGCAAGCGGCCTCACCGTGGGCTACGGCGACACCCTCATCCTCCGCGATATTCATTTTCGCGTAGAAGCTGGAAGCTTTTCCTGCTTACTCGGCCCCAATGGCGCGGGAAAAAGCACCTTACTCCGAGCGCTGGTCGGCACGCACCCCTCTCAAGGAATGCGAAAGCTTGACGGCGCACCCATGACAGAGCTTGGCCCACGAAAAAGGGCCCAGCTCCTCGGCTACCTTCCTCAAGAAATTCAGCCGGCCTTTCCGCTTACGGTTGCAGAATCTGTAGAGCTTGGCGCGCGCGTTGCGGCTAAGCCGGTTTCCATTGAATCCTCATTGCGCTCCGTAGACGCGGAAGATCTCTTACACCGCCACCTCAACGAACTTTCTGGAGGAGAGCGCCGACGGGTTTTACTTGCCGGCGTCTTGGCACAACAACCTCGCTACCTTTTGCTGGATGAACCCGCCGCAATGTTGGACCTTGGCCACCAAGCAGAATTGTTTGACCATCTCCGAAAACTTTCCAAGCGCGGGCTCGGAATTTTATGCGTAACCCATGACGTCAACCTTGCTGCCCAATTTGCAGATCAGCTTCATTTCCTTACACCCTCGGCAAAAATTCTTTCGGGAACCCCAACGGAACTGCTCACGGATGCCCCCTTGCGAGAAACCTTCGGTCATCGTTTTGAAATCCTTCCTCGTGAAAACCACGTCCCGGTGATTGTGCCCCGATGAATTTTTCTGCATCACAACCGCGCCGATGCCCGCTTTTCCTTGTGCTTGGGCTTGCCACAGCCATAGCCCTTTCCTTTGCTCTTGCCTTTGGCTCTGTCTCCATCGAGCTTCTTCCCGCAATCTCTGATTGGTGGAATTTATCCGAAGACCAGTGGTCCACAGGCACACACGTTCTCTCGCTCCGCCTTCCTCGCGCCACCTTGACCTGGTTCGCCGGCGGTGCATTGGCGGTATCCGGCACCGTACTTCAATCAGTTCTTCGCAACGGATTGGCTACGCCCTTTACCCTGGGCATCGCGTCGGCAGGGTCCTTTGGCGCATTTCTATGGCTCGCATTTCCCGCGCTAGGCGTGACTTGGTTTGGCATGCCACTGTTTACCCCACGCACGGGCGCACTGCTCTTTGCCATCCTCGGCCTTGCCCTTGTCCTTTCCATTTCTCGCCGAAGCCGACATCCTGACGGGCTTCTTCTGGCTGGTGTCACACTTAGTTTTCTCTTCGGCGCCGCCATGATGCTGGTTCGTCACTTGGCGGATCCCTTCCGACTATCTTCCATGGACCATTGGATTATGGGCTCCCTGGAAGTCGTTTCTTTCAAAGCAGCCCTGGCTCCATTGCCCTGGATTCTCATTGGTGGATCTCTCATTGTGAAAAATATTTTTGCGATGGATCAACTGGCTCTTGATGAAGAAATGGCCGAAGCGCGCGGGGTGGCCGTCGGCACTGTCAAAAAACAGCTCCTCCTGGGTGCTGGATTACTCACCGCAGCCGTCGTTGCTCAAACCGGGCCTATCGGCTTCGTTGGCCTGCTTATTCCCCATGCTCTTCGACCATTCACCGGAAATGCCCACCGCCGACTGCTCCCCGCGGCCTGGCTCCTTGGGGGTGCATTTCTCCTTTTTGCCGATTTAGCCGCACGCACCGTTCAATTATCCGGCCGTCACAGTGAGCTCCCTGTCGGCATCTTGACGGCACTCATTGGTGGACCACTCTTTTTGCGACTACTCTTTCGAAAAAGCTAACTCTATGCGAGAATGGAGGCATGTCACAACCTGAAAAAATCTCCATCCAGCATATTCTTGTTTCTTTTGACAAGACACCCGTGGAAGCAAAGCGCACGCGTGATGAAGCGGAAACCCTTGCATTAGAGCTATTTGATGCCGCAAAAGTATCGAAGGATTTCACCAGCCTTGTTCGGGAGCATACAGATGATCCTGTTCGCGAAGAAGATGAGAACCCTGGAATGTACAATCTATTAAACCATGATATTAAGGGTGAGAATTTTCAAGAGTACATGATGACCTTGAACATGCGAGCGGGAGAAAAAGAGGAAGAGCTTACAAAGCAAATGAAGGCGGGTGATATTGACCAAGACACTCTGGTCGAGCAAATGAATACCTTTGTGGAGACGCTTCGCCTAGAGGCGGATGAGGCGGCGCCACATCTGCCGCACCCACGGTCTGCAATGGTTCCCGCCTTCGGCGATGTCGGCTTCGCCTTAGAGATTGGTGAGCTCGGCATGGCGCCTTATCACGATGAAGCCTCCCCATTCGGTTGGCACATTATCAAACGAATCTCATAATTCCTTGAGATAAAACCATGGCGGACATCCCCTCCGACGTTCTCAGCATTCTGTGTTGCCCAGTCACCAAAAAGCCTCTTGTTCTTTCCGGTGACTGGCTTATTTCTACCGATGAGGAAACGCGGTTGCGCTACCCCGTGAAAAATGGAATTCCATCTCTACTTGCCGACGCCGGTGAAGAAATGGACTTAGCTTCTTGGAGCTCTGCCCTTAAAAATAGTGACTAAAACGCTCTTCGCCAAAATCGCCGATGGAGAAATTCCGGCAGAAATTGTTTATGAAGATGACCGCGTGGTTGCCTTTAAAGACATTCAGCCCCAGGCGCCCATTCATTTTTTAGTCATCCCTAGAAAGCCAATCGCATCTCTTGCAACAGCCGACCAAAAAGACACTGAGCTCCTTGGCCACTGTCTCAGCATTTGTGCTTCCGTTGCCCAGCAAGAGGGATTGACCGAAAGCGGCTACCGCGTGGTGACCAACATTGGCGAAGACGGGGGACAAACCGTGCCCCATCTTCATTTCCATATTTTAGGGGGCCGCTCTTTGCAGTGGCCGCCGGGATAACCGTTCCCCTTGAAAAACGTCACCATTCTTGGGGCCGGGGCCTCTGGCTTAGCAACGGCACACTTTGCACAAAAACAGGGCTGGAGCGTCCAGATTTTTGAGGCCGCAAAAGAGCCGGGCGGTCGAATGCAAACAACCCAAGAACAGGGCTACCTTGTCGAGCATGGCCCCATTGGTTGGCTAGAAAATGAACCGACCCTTGACGAGGTTTGCGTGGATCTTGGCCTTGAGATAATTTCCTCGGTGGCCTCGGACACACATCGGTACCTACAACAAAATGGGGCGCTTCGTCCGCTTCCTCAAAATCCGGAAGCATTTCTCAAGACACCTCTCTTGTCCTGGAAAGAAAAGCTTCGCTTCCTCTCAGAGCCCTGGGCGGATTTGCCAGAAGGGAGCGAGGAAGAATCAATTTTTGACTTTTCTTCCCGGCGGTTTGGTGCGGGGTTTACGGAAAAAATCATCTCGCCCATTGTGCGCGGACTCTTTGCGGGAGATGTTAAAAAATTATCTTTGTCGGCCATGTTTCCAGCAATCCAAAAAGCGGAAGAAAAGCATGGCTCGTTAATGAAGACGTACCGTAAATGGGCTGAACAAGGAAGTGCAAAAATTCAAACTGTTTCAGGCGGACTGGGCCAATTGGCAAAAACCATGGCTGACTCCCACGGAGAAGCGTTTCATGCGGAATGTATTGTGGACACAGCGCTATTTGAAGAAGGATGGTGGTATCTCTTTTGCCAAGGCAAGCAACTTGCTAGAACAAAGAACCTTGTCATTGCACTCCCCCCAAAACAGGCTGCTGTTTTACTGCGTGAATATTTAGGAACTCAACGGAGTGTGCTTGCAGATCTCGCCGGCAATGACCTTATTTCAGCCACCCTGGCCTATTCAAGAGATGGGGTTCAAGATTCCTGCGCAGGGTTTGGATATTTCACTGACCCCACAAGGGAAAGCCCCCTCCTTAGCGTTCAATTTATTCATTCGATTTTCCCGCATGCGGCACCAAAGGACACTTTTCTTTTCCGATGTCTTCTTGGTGGGCCTTCTCACCCAAACCTTGCGGAAACTACACCCCAGGACCTCCTTGCGTGGGCTCAAGATGAAATCTCCCTAGCCCTTGGGGCAAATGAAAAACCACTGCGTACATGGATCCACGCAAGTCCAGGTGGGGTGCCCCAGTATGACTTGGGATACAATAAATCCGTAACGGCAATTCAGAAAAAACTCGCTCACTACCCGGGCCTATTTCTCGCAGGGGACGCTCTCTTTGGCGTTGGAATCAACGCTGCATTCCGAAGAGGCGCCGAGCTTGCCCAAGAGCTTTCTCGGCCAAGGAACGAAGTAAAGTAGGTTCATGTCCGAAAAAAAGGAAGACCTCGCCCGCACCATGGTAGAGCTCCATGCTGCCCGCGATGGAGATAAAGAAGCCGCGAACCGTCTCTGGGAACGTTATTACGAAAAACTTATTCCTGCTGTTCGCATTCGTTTAGGCCAAAAGCTTCGCGGGAAAATGGAAACGATGGACGTGGTTCAAAGCGTTTTTTGCGAAGCTGTTCGCAGTGCAGATCAGCGTGAATTTGAATCTGAAGGTCACTTTCGCGCATGGCTTAATCAGCTTGTTGAAAACAGAATTCGAAAAGAGGCGCGTTACTTTGGCCGTCAAAAAAGAGACATGCAAAAAGAAGAGGTCTTCTTGAATACAAAACGTGAAGAGCGTCGGCCTGATAAAACACTGTCTCCGCGTCCCGTAAGTATCGTGGAGCACTTTGACGAACTTGCGCGCATGGAGCAAGCATTGGAACACGTGCCCTCTGATGTTCGTGAAATTTTAGTGATGCGTTATTTTGAAGAACTCACGTACGCAGAAATTGGAGAGCACATTGAAAAAAGCGAAGAGGCCACCAGAAAAATTGTGAACCGCGCTGTGCAAATGCTTGCAAGAGAAATGAACGACTAGTGAAGTTCGATTTTCCCCTTCACTTCCACGGCCCTTAAAACACCCCCTTCCCCTGAACGACGCAGCAAGGCTTCGGCCAAAGGGCGACGCAAATACCGATCCATGGCCCTCTCTAGGGGACGGGCACCAAACCGCATGTCGGTCCCTTCTCGCAGCAAAAGCTCAAAGGCACTCTCCTCGACCTGAAGCTCAACCCCCTGCTCTTTGGCACGAGCCCGAAGTTTATCCAATCTTCGGTCCAAAATTAATTTGAGCTGCTCTTCACCAAGCAGTGAAAATGGAACGATTGCATCTAAGCGGTTAACAAATTCGGGACGCAAGCCTTGGCATAGTATTTCGCGCAATTGACCTTCATCGAGAGGGTTCGCCACTTCTACCTTGGTTGATTTCTCGCTACCTGTTTCAAAGCCAATAGGTGAAGGGTCTTCTGCCTTTGTTTGTTGCAACAGGTTGCTGGTCAAAATAATCAAACTATTCCGCATGTCGGCCACGCGGCCGGTGGAAGAACGCAGCCGACCTTCATCAAAAACAGGCAACAGAACATCAAAAACGTCAGAGTGCGCCTTTTCAATCTCATCAAACAGAATCACGGTATAGGGTGATTTTCGAACTGCCGAAACAAGAACCCCATCATCACCGTGGCCAACGTATCCCGGAGGTGCTCCGGTAAGACGCGCTACAGAGTGCGCCTCGGTGTACTCGGTCATATCAAGACGCACCAAGTGATCCTCTGACCCAAAGACTTCGGCGGCCAACGCCTTGGCCAGTTCTGTCTTCCCAACTCCGGTTGGACCGGTAAACAACAACACAGCAAGAGGGCGATTTGGATCTGAAACCCCCGCGCGCCCTGCTCTCACAGCAGCTGAAGCAATGCTTACCGCCTCGTCCTGCCCAATTACACGACTTTGAATGGAATCCTCTAAATGAAGGAGCCGTTCCGCTTCATCCGCACCAACGCGCTCCAAAGGAATTCCTGTCCATCGGGAAATCGTTCGAGCAATTTCAGGTTCTCCCAAAATCGTTCCAGCGAGATCCACGGCATTCCCTGAGGCCAAGCCCTCTAACAAGGAAGAGGCGCAAGCTTGATCGATCGCATCAATCGCCTTGTCGGGAAGACGTCGGTCTTGCACATAGCGAACTGACAAATGGATTGCTGCATTCAAAGCTTCCTCGCCAAGCGTCATGCTGTGAAACTCTTCGAAAGAAGGCTGCAAAGAACGGAGAACGGCAAGGGTTTGTTCTTCTGACAGTTCTTCGACTTTAACGGGCTCAAACCGCCGACCTAATCCGGATTCCCCGCTTTGTATTTTCTCCCAGGCCTCTGAAGAAATCGCCCCAATCATGCGATGGTCACCTGAGGCGGCAAAAGAGTTCAGCATTTCACCCAGTTCGTTTCCACTTGTCATTTGATGAAAGTTATCAAAAAACAAGATGATGTTCCCTGCGGATTTAGCCTCATCAAAAACGGCCTGAAGTCTCTCTTCAAGCTCCCCGCGCATTTGAGTACCCGCAACCAAAGCAGGAATAGACACCTCAAGAAGACGCAGTCCTCGAAGAGTCGCTGGGACATTTTTTCGAACTAAAAACTGAGCAAACCCATGGGCAACTGCTGTTTTTCCAACACCGGCATCTCCAACGAGCATGGCGTTGCTCTTTTGCCGACGCGCCAGAATTCCGGCCGCCTCCAAAATCACTGCATCTCTGCCCACAACAGGGTCCAGGTCTCCACTGGCTGCCGCAGTCGTCAGGTCTCTCCCAAACTGACCCAGGGCACCCGCCAAAATCGAGTTCGACCCACCACCAACAGGAAGCCCCTCTTCTGATGCAGGTATTTCACCACGAATGACCCGCAAAGTTTCTTCGAGCAACTCAGCCGACGACGGTGTTTCCTCCGCCTGCAGAGCATTCAAAATTCTAGAAGGAACAGATCGCCTCTCTTCCAGACAAGCCCGAAAGAGATGAACGGGCTCCACTGTGCCCGACCCGGCTTGTGCCGCAAATAATCCAGCAGCGGCCTGAACCCGTGTCACGCGTGGCGTAAAAACCGGCTCACCTTCTGGGGCAATGCTTAAATCTGCCTGCAACAAACTTCGCAAGGTGTTTGAAAACCGATTTTGATCCAACTGAACACGCGCGCAAGATGCTTCAATCTCTGGGCCACCAAAATGAAGAAGCCCAAGAAAAAGGTGCTCCACGCCAAAGTACCCGGACTTTAGCTTATACATTTCCTCAGCTGCAGCATTGAAGACCTGATAGGAAGATGGGGAAAGTTCTGTTAAATCCATTAGTTTCCCCCTTGATCCGCAAGAACCTCAAGCAAAGTTCTCCCAACCGTAAATTGAACACCTGCCGAAATGGGAATTTTTGTGGTCAGGCGTTCCGCGCCAACAAAAGTTCCATTTGTGGAACCCAAATCCTCCAGCCAAATGAGTCCTTTCTCCTGAAAGAGGCGCGCATGCGCTCCAGAAACCCGCGTATCCAACTCCAAAATCATGTCAGCCGCTGAAGATCGGCCGATCACAAGTTCTTGCTTCGCGCAAAAATGCATAAAGCCATCCATCGGCCCGGTGAGCACCTCAACCCTTAACAGGCTCTCGCCAGGGCGGACAGCTTTCTCTGGAGATTCCAATGGGCGACTCCTTGGATCCACAATCGTTTTTGCAGAATCAACGGAAGGTCGGATGGACTCAAGTTTTGGTTTTGGTTGTTGGCTCACAAGACTAGTAGGGATGAAATTCGCCCTCTTGGGGAACCAAGAGGCCGGCAGTAACGGCAAAGCCGTGAATAAAGGGTTGGCCGCCGCACGGGCCAATTTCACCTGCTGCAAACATACCCGAAACGGGGAGTTTTGGATAGTGGGATTGAATCAAAGCAATATCATGATCTGAGCGCCCAAAAAGCGGAAGCCCTCGACCAGCACAGGCAAACATCAAAGCCCCTGCGGGCGATGGATAAAAACCGGTGGCAAGCCCCAATATTTGATTCAAATCATCATGGGCAGCCTCCCCGTCTTTTGTGTGAAATTGCAAAACCATGCCTTCATTCACAAAGTCCGCAATGGCCATCGACCCCTCTTGATTATCTAGACCCATAATCCCACGCACACGAAAACTTCCTGCGCCCCCTTCATATTCTTCGCCCCCTTCATGAATCCCCACGTGAGGCGCACGGGAAAATCTCAGCCGCTCATCCTCTTCAAGGGACCCCATAGTTTGATTAAAGAGTTCACAGGCCGGCGCCCCATTGAGTTCCAACACGATGTTTTTTTGACTCCGTGTAACGCGCAAAGGTTGACCAATCGGCCGGCACCCCTGAGACACAAGGGGCTGAAATCTCGCCGCGCCATCAATCACAAAGCCCACGGCCCCAGAAGACACAACATGATCATTCTCAATCAACAAATTCCCGCCGAAACGATTTGCGCCACTAGCCAAGCCACCGATCAACGTCGGATACTTGCCGCCTTTTCTTAAGGAGGATAGAAATGGGTCCAATGGAAAACCAAATGGATCAACTAATAGAATCACGCTTGCCTCTGGGCCGACGTCTGGCCAGCCACGTACAAAGCCACCCCCTTCCATCTCAGTCAAAGAAAGGTGAAAAGACTGGACGCGAGCACCAGGCGCACAGGCCGCCCAAAGGGAAATCCCTGGGCCGACCTGATGTTCTTGCCCTCCCCCAATCGTTCCGGATGATGAGCAGCCAATCAGTACGTCCGGACCAAGGCGGCTTTGAATTTCCCGATGGAGATCGGACACCTGCTCTCGGTGCTGTGGTGTGAAAAAAACCACGCCTAAGTCAGGTGATTGGCCCAATTGCCCCAAAACGCTCTCGGCTACTTCAGCCGCTGCTTTTTTTGTGTTTGCCGCGCCAGAAAAACTTTCGGCGGCAGCTAAGGTGCTTGAAATGCCCATTCCTTGGAAAGTTTAAGCCAACGAACGCAGATTCTTCTCAATTCCCCTGCAAAAATCACACTTTTTTGCTCCAATAGGGTGTGCTTCCCATTCTTCTCCCCCTTCTCTTCCTCCAAGGTCCATTTTCCCTAAACGGCGATTCTCCAGGTGACAACCTAGGAAGTAGCTTGGCTCAAACGGCCGACCTCAATGGAGACAATATTCCCGACTACCTAGTCGGCGCCTCTGGAGATGACACCATGGCTACTGATGCCGGTGCAGTCCTTCTTCTTTCTGGAGCCGATGGTACGGAAATATTTCGTGTCACCGGAACAGCTGAAAACCAACGGCTTGGTTGGTTTGTGTGTTCCACAGGTGACCTTGACGGAGACAGCCTCCCCGACTTTGCCACTTCCTCCAAAAGAGACAACGGCCAAGGCTACCCTTCGGGTCTCGTACATCTATGGTCTAGCGCAAACGGCTCTCTCCTGCGCACTTACACCACAACGAACTCTTTCGACCGATTTGGCTACGCACTCTCCAATGTTGGAGACGTCAACGCCGACGGCCTCGATGACTTGCTTGTAGGCGCACCGGAAGATTCTTGGCAGGGCGCCGCTGCAGGAGCGGCCTATGTTTATTCTGGCGCCGACGGATCCATCCTTCATACGTTTCGTGGAAAAAACTCCTGGGATCTCTTTGGCATTTCTGGAATCGGCATGGGTGATATTGATTTCGACGGCTATGCAGATTTTGCCATTGGCGCAAGGCAAGAGGACACCCGAAGCCGAGATGCTGGCGGGGTCCATCTCTACTCCGGACGAACAGGCGCCGAATTAGCACTCTTTAAAGGAAGAGAACGAAACAGCTATTTTGGTGTTTCCCTTGTTCGCATTGCCGACCTTGATGGCGACGGGAAAGATGAGATCGGTATTTCCGCATTGAATGAACTCTCGGAGCTATTCTCGGCAAAAGGTTATGTTGAAATTTGGTCCGTCAATGACCTTGACCAGCCTCTCATTTCGGTGGCACAGCCTTCCGCGGGCGATGGCTTCGGCCGAAGCCTTGCAGCCGTAGACCTTGACACTGACGGCGCACAAGATTTGTTGATTGGTGCGCCGCTCGCAGGTGATTTTGCGGCCACAGGACTTGCCTCCGGCGCCGTTTATGGAATATCCGGTCGAAGTGGCCGCCCCCTTCTTTCCCTTTTTGGCAACAGCCAAGAAGCAAATTACGGTGCAAACCTACTTGCTATTTCAGACATTAATGGCGATGACGGCCCAGATTTTCTTGTTTCCGCGCCAGGTGAAAACTTGGTCGGTTGGGTTGGAACTCAAGCATCCCCAACCTTCCTTCACCTCTCATCAACACCGCTCATGGCCGGTCAAAGTGCCACGCTGTCTATTGCACGTGGCCTTCCGCATTCAGTCATTCTCTTTCATGCCTCCCTTCAAGGCTGGGGCTGGACCCCACTAGGCCCTAATATCGGCCTTGACCTTGCCGCACCCCTTTATGACTTAGGGCAGGCAACAACAAACGCCGCGGGAGAGGCTCAGTTTTCTGCTGGAGTCCCCACGAGCCTGCTCAACCGCACCGTGTGGGTTCAATGTTGGGAAGGAAATATTTATGGCCCCGAAGCAAGCTCCAATGCTTTGGAACTGGTTGTCTATTGAACAACTAGTCCTAGCATATTGGAGTCGAACAGTTCTCCAAGACCCGAGGCAGCTATTTCAAGGTAAATAGTAAGCCCAGACGCTTTGGGCGGAAGAACCGCCTGGAAATCTCCATTACCAAAAGAGTTGACTTGACCCGTATCAATCACAAAGTAAGGCCGACCCAAGTCAAAATCATGGCCACCAACAGAGGTTCCTCCGTTAGACAGACTTCCCGCTGCCCACCAGTTTCCGCCTGCTGGGGCACCACTAAAGTGATATGCCACCGTGCTTCCAATGGAACCAGAGGAAGGACCTGTAAGCAAAATGTCATTCCCTGTGTTGGCCGACTCAAGAGACACAAGAGAGAAGTCATCAATGGCCCAGCCACCCAATTCCATTGCATCATCTGTCTCCAATTCAAACGTCACAACAACCGACGCGTTGCCGTCGGCGTATTGAGAGACATCAATGGACTGGGGAAACCATGTATTATCAACAAGGTGGAAAACCTCTATCCAGCCCTGCGGATTTTCCCAAACCACGTTTCCATTCACGCGAATCCGTGCGCGATCATACGGGGCAGCCTCAATAGAAGCCCAGCGACGGAACTGCAGAATAGTTCGCGTTGATTGGGAACAATCAATTGAAGGGGAGCTTAACCAAGTGGAAGAATTTCTTCCGTAGATTCCCGTTTCGTTTCCTAGGCCAAGGTTATTACCCCAGACCTTGCTGCCGCTATAAGCCACATCCGGATCCTGCCAAACCGTTCCTTCGTGACGGAAGGCCTCACCGCCTTTTCCTTGTGGGGCATCACGCTCCCAATCATCCGTTCCCGCAGACATTCCATGAGTCCAGCCCTCGTCACCCTGCCCTTCAAAGTCATTGAAGTAAACGAGGCGCTCTCGGCCGACCAAGAAAGAATAGACTAAATCACCGGCGTTGCTTCCACCAGGGCTCCACTGTGCACGACCGGAATCATCCTTTGCATAGATGTAGTAATCCACAATCGTTGGAGCAACTTGACCCGGAAGACTTCCTGACCACGTGTCCGAAGTGCCTTGTTGCTGCAAGCCTTCAACCTGCCACGACCCGGAGTCAATGCGATACCAAGCCTCCACCGAAGCCACGCTGGCGCCCGCCCGCAAAGCAGTTGCCGTTACGGTAACGGGGTAAGGGCCCGCTTCATCCTGTGTATCCAGCAATGGAGTGTGGTCCAGCTCAATGGATGGCCCATCAACGCGCAAGCAATGGAACCCCTCTTCCATATCAGAAATATAAATGGTTCCGCTGGGAGCAAAGGGGTAGCAACCCCATGCACCGTGATAACCGGAACCTGGCCCATATGGACTTGTGTCATAAGAGCCTACTTTTTTGATGTTACTGGGGTCTGAAATATCCAAGCAAACAAAACCCTCGGTGTACCAAGAAATATAGGCGCGGTCTCCTTTAATAAAAACATTGTGGGGAATCGTTCGGTTGTCGATGGTCCAAGAATCCTTGAATTGAATGTTGGAGGGGTTTGAAATGTCATAAAGCGCAACACGACCACCCCCAACTTCATCCGTCGTCATACACAGGGTGTTTGATTCGTTTGCCCAAGCGTTATGAGTAAAATCGCCTGGCGTTTGAATTTTATCTTTGGTTGGAAACTGTGGCAAACGATCACTGCGAACAATTCGATAGTCCCCGCCGTAGATTTCCCCAAGGTGCGCCAACCCGTCCTGTACATGCAAGTCATGCACATAATTATTATTATAGGTGGCAACCCAGGTTGGATTTTCCGGGTCAGTGGCGACATCCATCACAAGGGTTCCATTATTCGTTCCGCAAACCCAAAGCTTTCCTTCCGCCTCATCACAAGCAATGTTGTGTGCGTTATCCCAGCGAGTTGTTCCCCAGGTCTTTAAGAGGAATGGATTTTCTGGGTCATTCAAGTCAATGATTTGCATGCCCCCACCGCCTTCCGTGACAATATATGCGTATTGGTCATACGTTTTCATGTCTCTCCAAATTGACCCTGGACCTGGAATGGTGCCCGTAAGGTAGGGGGCCGTCGGATCCGTGCAGTTGAAGAACTTTGTTCCACCCGCAGTACCCACAATGGCGTACTCACGCCCATCGGGTGCGGTATAGCCCCAAATATCATTGCATTGACCAGAAATCTGCACTTTAGAAAGCAGGGTCACGCCGTCAGCCTGAGGCGCGGCTGGAAGGGCAAGCAGTAGTAAGGCTAGAGGGGTAAACATGCCTCTAGAATAAGGGAAAGTGTCAATTAATGGGCTAAAATTCGGTGCTATTGCCCGGAAGAATTCCCTGAAATCCCGCCTCCGGGTCAAAGTCAGCGGGTGCTTCAGGGTCCTCAAAGCCAAGCTCCGTCAAAGACAGGGCCTCAAGGCGATAAGGATCTTCAATTAAACCGTCTTCCATTTCAAAAATCACCTCAAGGCGGCCGACGACATCCAAGGTGTTGTAAGTAATATCGATACGCAAGGCTTCCGGAACGTTCACACGCACCATTTCATTCACGCGTGGTGGTGCGCCAAAGCAACATCCCCAAAGGCTTCGAACTAAGTGGAATTTGCTGATTTCCTCAAACTCTATGTCCGGAAGCATAAAGCCCTTAACCCGTACCACCTTTCCATGAAGCGCTTTAACAAACGGGGGAAACGGATCATCAAGGTCATATCGAAATTCCCAGGCACCCAATAAATCGACGTCAACCGGAATAGGATCCGCAATGGTCCCCTTGTGCCCCTGTGTCACGCCAACTTTTCGGCAAAAAACATCCCAGGAAACACTGCCAAGAAGATCCTCCTCAATAATCCCTAATTCTTGCGCGGTAGGCAACACAACGACCTCTGCTTGCACGGGACGCGGTGCCGCTGGCTTTCCACAAGAAAAGAGAAAGACAAGAAAAAGGACTCGACTCATATTGCTAAAGAAAGTTGAATGGAAGGCTCAGTCTTATATGCACGAAGTGCTGGGACAAGGCCGGCCAGGGCTCCGAAAAGGACAACAAGGCCAAGAAAGAGACCATCCTGAAGACTTGGAAAGGAAGAAATTGTAACTCCCGTCAAATCATGAATTATTTTTGACGAAAAGAAAATTAATATGCCAGACAAAATTAATCCACCGAGCCCTCCGAGCAAAGAGAGGAAGGCGGATTCAAAAATAACCATGCCTAACAAAGTTCGCCGCCGCGCACCAAGGGCGCGGAAAAGGGCAAACTCTTTGCTCCGCGTTGCCATGGCCCCACTGAGGGAGACACCTACACCAAGAAGTGCTACAAAAAGAACAAGAAGGGAAACAAGGCGAAGAATCTGATCTACGCCGCCAACTATTTGAAATAAATTACGGATTTCATCGGCAGGCCTTGCCGCTTGAATATCGTGGCGGGCGTTTAACTCTCGAAATAAATTAATGTGATAAAATCCAGGCTTTGTTTTCACAAGAACGGCACTTAAACCTTTTGGGTCCCGTGCAGATCCAGCCAAATGCGCCTCTTCCTCTTCGGAAACCTGATGCCCTTTGATGTGATAAAAGTCTTCTTTGGAGATGAAAATTGCTCTATCCAAAGGCGTCCCTGTTTCATGCAGAACACCAACCACCCTGGTTTCCGCCTCTTCGTGGTGCTTTGCCCCCAATCCGCTTGCCATGACATCATGAGTTGGAATAAAGGTATCCCCCACATGAAGACCTGATTCGCTTGCGGCATAAGACCCAAAAACGGCCTCGCCAAGAAAATGGTGATCTCCCTGAAAAAACAAACGCCCTTCTTTGAGCCCAATGCCTGTTCCATCGGAAAATCGAGCGCGACGAAATAACGTTGTATCTGTTCCAACAATTCGATGGCCCTCAAAATGATCGCCCAAAACAATCGGTGATGCCCACTCCACCCCAGGCGTCTTTTGAAGCTCGTCAAAAACGGATACGGGAATATTTCCTGCACTTGCGCCCTGATGGTAAATCGTGTTTAATACAAGCTCTAACGAAGAGCCTTTTGCGCCAATGACCAAATTACAAAGGGCCGCGGAACGCTGAAACCCAATTTCTCCAGCTTTTCGAACCGAGCCGATGGCAGAAAAAAGCCCAACCCCTAGAGCCACCGAAAGTGCAGTTAGAAATGTGGAGATAGGGCGTCGGCGCAATCCTCTTAATGCAAGCTGGTGGACTTTCATGACAACACCACCCTGCGATCAAAAGCCTGGGCAGCGTGCTCGTCGTGTGTGGCACAAACTACGGTCATTTTTCGACTTTTCGCCATCGAAAGAATGAGCCCAAGAACATCCTCTCTTGCTTCGAAATCCAGAGACCCTGTGGGCTCATCGGCCAAAAGTACCTTCGGCCTGCCGACCAAGGCGCGGGCCAAAGCCACCCGAGCCTGCTGACCACCCGAAAGTTGGGAAGGGTGGCGATGGAAATGAAGGGGAAGTCCGAGGTCTTCCAAAAGTTTTTTTGCATCTTCCTTTTTCCCTGCATGGCCGGAAAAAAACGCTCCAAGCTCCACATTTTCCAGCGCAGAATAAGCCTCCAATAAATGGAATGATTGAAAAAGCATTCCAATGTGCTTCGCGCGAAAATGATCCCTTGCTGACTCCTTCAACTGAGTCACCTCAACACCATTGACAAAAACCTCACCGAAGCTTGGAAGCAAGAGCCCCCCGATCATATTAAGAAGCGTGGTCTTCCCTGACCCGCTGGCCCCAACGATGGCCAATGTTTCCCCCTCCGCAATTTCAAGCGAGTCAAATTGCAAAACTGTGGCCTCTCCCCCATGAAGGGAAAAAGTTTTCCGTAGGTTTTGCAGGGAAATCACGGGGATAGAATACGGGGACGACGCCCTAATAACCCCCTCAACATGACAACACCCTACGAAATTCAGACTTTTGCCGTTATTGGCGCAGGAAATATGGGCTCTGGTATTGCTCAAAAAATTGCCACTGAAGGCTATCCTGTCACCCTCATTGACCTCACAGAGGAACAGGTCCAGCGCGGTCGCGGAATTATCCAAACCATGCTTCAAGAGGGGGTTCAGCGAAAAATATTCCGGCCAGAACAGGCGGAAGCTATTTTAAGCCGAATTCATGCAACGTCAGATTGGAATGAGCTTGCCAATGTAGACTGCGTTATTGAGGCTGTTTTTGAGGATCTAGGTGTAAAAAAGAGCGTTTTTAAACGTCTAGGAAAAATCACAAAACCAGAGTGTATTCTTGGAACAAACACTTCCTCGTTCTACGTAAAGGATGTGGCCGCAGCCACAAAGAATCCGGAGCGTGTTGTTGGGCTCCACTTTTTTTTCCACCCCGCAAAAAATCGCCTGGTAGAGGTGATTGGTCATGAAAAAGTAAGTCCCGACGCCATCCAAGCGGTTTGGTCCGCGCAAGAATCCATTGGAAAAACGCCTATCACTTCTGCTGACGCGCCTGGATTTGTCGTTAATCGCTACTTTGTTCCATGGCTAAATGAAGCCGTCCGGCTTCTCGACGAAGGAGTTGCGGATATTGCAACCATTGACTGGGCGGCTAAAAAAGCCTTTGATATTGGCATGGGGCCCTTTGAGCTTATGAATGTCACCGGCGTACCCATTGCCATGCACGCCGCAAATACACTCGGGCGAGAACTTCATTCTTTTTACGCCCCTGCCGACGGCCTTGTGCGCCAGGTAGAAGATGTAAAAGAGAATTGGAATCTTTCCGGAACGCCAAACGAAGAAAACTACGATGCCGTTTCACGGCGGCTTTATGGGGTTACATTTTACGTTGCGGGCCAACTTGTTGAAGAAGGCGTCTCTACGGTGGAAGATGTTGAAATTGGAGCCCGAGTTGGACTTCGTTGGGCAAAGGGCCCTTTCCAATTATTAAACGAAACTGGTATTACCGAGGGGATTCAAATGGCAAAGGAAACCATGGCGCTTTACGGGATTAATCTTCCTCAAAAGCTCCTTGGTGCACCAGGGGCCGGCATTCCAATTACACTAGTCTCAACCATGGCTCGCGGAGACCTAAAAGGCGTATGGATTAATCGACCGGATGCCATGAATGCACTTAACCCAGAGGTTACAAAGCAATGGAAAGATGCTTTTATTCAAGCAAAGAATAAAAATCCAAAAGGAATTGTCCTTGGAGGATCCGGAAAAGCATTTATTGCTGGTGCAGACATTAAGTTCTTTGTCGACCACCTCCGTGCAAACACCTATCCGGAAATTGAATCCTTCACCAAAGACGGACAGGACCTTTTCCGAAGTCTTTCTGAAGGCTCAACACCCGTCGTGGCGCGCGCTCATGGGCTAGCCCTCGGAGGTGGCGCAGAGTTTGCCCTCGCTTGTGATTGGATCGTGGCCTCCCCTAAAGCGTCTTTTGGGTTTCCAGAAACAGGGATTGGCATTTATCCCGGGCTTGGCGGAACACAACGACTCCCTCGACGTATTGGCCTTCCTTTGGCAAAATATTTAGTTTATACCGGTCAAATACTTTCTGCAAAAAAGGCCTTGGCCATTAATCTCATCGATGCCGTGGCCTTATTTTCTGAGCTTGACCATGCATGCTCAACGTGGGCCGCAAAGGGCTCTGCTCCAGAGCAAATGATGCCGGAGCAATGCCCCTCTGAAGAATGGGAAGTCATTTGGAATTTCTTTGCAAACTATTCGGTCGATGAAATCCTGTCTGGCTCTGCGGAAACGGGCGACGACCCACGTTTGCAAAAATCCGTCAAAATGATGGGCCATAAATCACTCCATGCACTTCAAATGGCAGAGCGATTATTTGACGAAGGCGCAGACTTAAGCCTCAAGGAAGCCCTCGCCCTTGAGCTTCGTGATCTGAAAACAATTTTCGCTCACCCCGACGCCCTAGAAGGTCTCACCTCCCTCCTTGAGGGCCGTCGGCCTTCTTTCCAAACCCAGGTAACAGCATAGCTCCATGTCCGACCCCCTCTCAGGTTTAAAGTCCACCGCCTTTGTCCTTCTTGGTATTGCTGGACTTATTTTTTATTACCGGATTTCCATCCGCCCCCTCTTGGGCGCACCCCGAGAGCTTTGGTTAATCTACATCACTAAGATTTTAGAAATTATTGCTTACGGCTTAATGTCGTCCACCATTGTTCTCTGGCTTTCTGCTGACTTAAATTTTTCCGACACATCAGCGGGGGACACCATTGCCATTTGGTCTACTATCTTGACGCTAGTAACCGTCCTTGTGGGGTCCCTTGTAGACACCATTGGAATCCGAAAGTCCTTCCTGCTCGGCTTCTGGCTCTGCCTCATTCCACGCGCCGTAATGACAGCAACGGATAGCCCATGGGTTGCGCTTGGCTTCGGACTCTTCCCGATGGCTGTAGGCTTGGCACTCATGGTTCCGGTGATGAATGCGGCGATCAAGCGCTATTCAACAACGAAACAACAGACAATTGCTTTCGCTGTTTTTTATACCTTCATGAATGTCGGTTTTGCAATTGCAGGATGGCTCTTTGACGCGGTCCGCGAAGAGCTTGGGGAAAACGGGACGCAAGTCCTTCTTGGAATGGAACTTTCCACTTACCGAGTTCTCTTCTTTTGGGCCACAGCGGCCACAATTCCTGGACTCCTTATTACACATTTTTGGTTACGCCGCGGAATTGAAGCCACAGATGACGGCATTATTCATCACCCCCAGCCCCTTGCAGTGCAGTCCACCGGATTTTTGAATGGAATTCTCCAAAGTATGAAAGATGCGGGGCAGGGCACCGCAAAAAATTTCCGCGCCGCCTGGAGCCAACCAAACTTTCATCGCTTCCTTATCTTCCTCTTTCTTATCGTGATGATTCGTATTGTTTTCTATCACATGCACTACACCTTCCCGAAGTACGGGCTTAGGGAACTTGGACCGGGGGCAAAGATCGGAAACCTTTGGAGTGTGTTGAATCCTGTCATGATTGTCATCCTTACACCCCTTGTGGCAGCATATACCGTACGAGTAAAGAGCTACTCCATGATTGCCATAGGTAGCTCCTTTGCCGCTCTTCCCGTTTTCTTTTTGGCCATGCCGAGAGAATGGTTTTCTAATTTAGCGAATGGCTGGCTCGGGGATTTAATTGGTCACACCTGGCTGGGTCTTTCTGGCCCGGTGGATCCAATTTATATTTCCATTACACTTTTTGTGTTTTTCTTTTCCATCGGAGAAGCCATTTGGTCTCCACGGCTCTACCAGTACACGGCGGCAATTGCGCCTAGGGGGCAAGAAGGAACGTACATGGCTCTTTCCCTGTTGCCCTATTTTGTTGCAAAACTTTTTGTTGGAATGATGTCCGGAAGAATGTTGGAAAAATGGTGCCCATCGGATGGAGTTTTGGCAAAACGCTATTTAACCGAAGAGCATAATGTGAATGCCGCAGACCTGCTTCTCTCAAACGGAGATGACCTACCAGAAGCCGATCTCCTTCCCCTCGTTGCTGAAAAACTCGGTTATATTCAAGAGGTAGCCGGGCGGCTCGGCCAAGAAACTCACTACCAAACGTGGCAATTTCTACACTCGGAATACCCCAGAGAGTCCACAACGCTATGGCTAGCGATTGCCATCATGGCTTTAGCGTGCCCCATTGGTATTATTCTTCTTCGCAAAGTCATTGGAAGTCGCGAAGAGGGAAGGGACGACTAGGCGTTCAACAAACCAGAGGGACAGAGCCCGCGATAGCGACACCGACCGCACTGGCTCGGCGCTCCATTCTCCGGCCAATTTTCTTTCACGCATGGGTCGACATCAGGGTCATAGTGAACCTCCATCATGGCACGCACGCTCATGGACATGGCATCTTGCACATCCCCCAAGGCCTGAATATTAACCTCTTTGGTTTGCACAATTTGTTCATTCAAATAAGCCGCGTGTAAAACAATCGACTCTGGATCGGCGGACCATTTTTCACATCCATAAAGTGCATAAGTGTGCAGTTGAAACCAGTCGTCCTCTCGCGGGCGCCCAGTTTTCCAGTCCCATATGTGAAAGGTCCCGTCTTTTTCATAAGCGAAGTCCGGAATAGAATATATTTTAGTGCCCAAAAAAGACCACGTGTCCATGCTTTCCACGGATAACCATGACTCCGGATTTACTTCGCGGACAGCTTGCAAGTCCTTTGATTCACAAAAATAGTGGCTAGCACGAGTCATCATCTCCTGAACCCGGCTAGTCCGAATTTCTTCAATTTGTTCGCCATAATGGTGCTCTTCGAGGTGAACTGATTTATTAGGTTGGCTCGCCCATCCATCCCCCGCGGATTCTCGCCAGCCTTCTCTAAACCTCTCGCGCGCATCTTCAAAAAGTTCGTGCGACGTCATTGCAGTTCCATTCGAGCGAAGTGAAAACCAGTGCTCGATGGCATCATGCATGCACGTCCCGGCAAGAGCGGGAAGTGACGTTAAATTTTTATGCGTCATCACTTCATACTTTGCACCCTGCGGACGCTCAGTCCACCAGCCCCAAGAGCCATATCTGGAATACCAGTTTTCTTTACGACACCTCTCAAATTCTTTCGACCGAGAGGCGGACCAAGAAAGTTCACATTGAAATTTTGTTGCCATGACTTAGTGTTTAAAATGACGCGTCCCCGTGTGAACCATGCAAACATTTTTTGCATCACATGCCGCCGTAACCTCTTCATCTCTCATAGAGCCGCCTGGCTGACAAATAGCCACGACACCGGCATCCGCTAAAACCTCTGGTCCATCAGGAAAGGGGAAAAAAGCATCCGAACCTGCCACGGAATTCTTGGCACGGTCTCCTGCTTTTTCAATTGCGATCTTTGACGAGTCTACACGACTCATTTGGCCTGCGCCTGCACCCACGAGCATTCCATCTTTTACAAGACAAATTGCATTCGACTTTAAATGCTTTACGAGAGTTTGGGCTAAACGAAGATCCGCCTCTTGCCCGGACACCATCGGGATTTTCCCCGCAACCGTCAAGGTTGCGTCGAAACCAGAAAGCGGGTCGGACTCCTGCACAAGAGTTCCGCCCCATATTCTTCGCGCCTCCTGCTGGTCTCGGCGCGCCCCAAAAGCTGGCACACAAACAAGGCGTACATTTTTCCCCCATTTAGGGCCTGTTCTTAAGATGTGAATGGCATCTTCAGAAAACTCTGGCGCGGCAATCACCTCAACAAAGTGTCCTGGGCCGGCCAATAACTTGGCGCAGGCAGAATCAAACAAGGCATTCAGGGCAATGACGGACCCAAATGCGGAAACTGGATCGCCGGCCCAGCCTTTGGTGAGCGCATCAAGCGCGGTTTTCCCAAATGCCGCCCCGCATGGGTTCGTATGTTTCACAACAACCGCTGACGGAATCGGCAAATCGTTGACGGCCGAAACGGCACCGTCCATGTCTAACCAATTGTTATAAGACAACCCTTTTCCACCAGGAAGGACTTCGGCTGACCCCAATCCAAAGCGCTTTGCATCCGGATAAAAAGCGGCTGGCTGATGAGGGTTCTCTCCATACCGAAGCCCTGCCCCGGATTCCCGTTGAAACCACTGGCTTATGGCTTGATCATATTCTCCGGTCCTCGCAAAAACTTTTGCCGCCAAAGACTTTCTCTGCTCCAAAGTTGTTCCTCCTTGCTTTAGTGCTTCAATAATTCCCGCATAATCCACGGAGTCGCAAAGAACAGCGACGGAATCATAATTTTTTGCCGCTGACCTCAGCATGCTGGGCCCCCCAATGTCAATTTTTTCTATAATTTCGGACCGGGCTCCACCTGCCGCAACCGTCTCTTCAAAGGGATAAAGGTTAACGCAAACTAAATCAATCGGTCCGATATCGTGAGCCTCCATGGATTGAAGGTGAGCGGGGTCATCGCGGCGCGCAAGAAGTCCCCCGTGGATTTTCGGATGCAGTGTTTTTACACGACCATCCATCATCTCCGGAAACCCGGTATATTCAGCAACTTCAACGACGGGAATCCCTGCGTCGGCTATCGCGCGCATAGTTCCGCCCGTGGACAAAATCTCCGCGCCCTGCTCGTGAAGAACTTGGGCTAGTTCAGCTACGCCTTCCTTGTAAAATACGGAAAGCAGGGCGCGGCGGACAGGAATTCTTGCTTCGGTCATTTCGATGGGTTGTGTTGCTGTTTTCACGGCTCTATTGAGGTGTTTTTGAGCGGAGGTATTCCTCCATAAATTCGTCAAGGTCTCCGTCAAAGACGGCCTGGGTGTTTCCTGTTTCATGCTTTGTTCGATGATCTTTCACCATCTGATATGGGTGAATCACATAGGAGCGAATTTGAGACCCCCAGGCAATTTCTCCTTTTTCACTATACATTTTTTGAAGCTCTTCGTCTTTTTCACGCTCACGAAGCTCGTAGAGCTTTGCCTTCAGCATGGAAAATGCAATTGCTCGATTCTTATGTTGTGACCGCTCGTTTTGGCATTGAACTACGACGCCACTTGGCTCATGAGTCATGCGAACCGCAGAGTCTGTTTTGTTTACATGTTGACCGCCAGCGCCCCCTGCCCGATAAGTGTCCACGCGCACATCGCCCATGTCGACCTCAATGTCTGCTTGGTCATCGAACTCCGGCGTGACCTCAACCGCAGCAAAGGATGTTTGTCGGCGGCTTTGAGAATCAAAGGGGGAAATTCGGACAAGCCGATGCACGCCTCTTTCGGCTTTAAGCCAGCCATAGGCAAATGGCCCGGACACATGAAGTGTTGCGGAACGAATTCCCGCCTCATCTGCATCCTCTCGGCTAATCACCTCTGGTCGGAACCCCTTTTGTTCTGCCCACCTCAAGTACATACGCTCAAGCATTTCAGTGAAATCTGCCGCATCAACGCCACCAGCTCCCGCCTGAACTGTCAAAAAAGCATTTGCGGAGTCCATTTCACCGCCCAACATAACCTGAAACTCTAGGGCGTCCAATCGCTTTGTTGCCTGCTCTGAAGCCTCTTCAATTTCCGGAAGCAACTCTTCTTCGCCTCCCTCTTCCGCAAGCTCTAAAAATGTTTGGATTTCTTCAATCGCCTCCTGGGCCTGGTCAATGGGCTCCACAACAGACTTCGCCAACTTCACTTTTGAAATGACCTCTTGCGCGGCTTCTTGGTCATTCCAAAATCCCGCAGCAAGCATTTTTTTTTCAAGACCTTCTTTTAAGGTTAGCTGGCCGGCATAGTCAAAGACGGCCCCGAATTTGCTCGAGGCGACGGTCCATTTCTACGGCTTTGTCTTGAAATATTTTCATACGGAATACTCGGCCTCTCGTTCTTTAATTGCCTGGTCAAGTTCATGGTAAATTGCAGTATTCACCGCAAGAGTTAGCGGCAAAAGCCCTTCCTTGGACTCCCTTAGGTACTCAACCTTTCTTTGCTCGGAAAACCCTTTTGACATTGTCTTCAGATTGTCGAGCCGATCCGCACTTCTAAGGAGTTGAGCATCACGACCTGCCCAGCGAAGTCCTTCAAATCCCTTCATGTTTCGTTCGTATTTGGATTGGCCCTCAGCCAAATCTGGCAAGGTAAGGGCGCGAACAAGCTCCTCCACAACAGGCCCAAAATGGTCCTCAATTTCGTCCAGTGTCGTTTTTGTATCTTCAACAATGTCGTGGAGCAAAGCGGCACACAATAAATTCGCGTCCGTTTTTTTGGCAACCTCGTGAATCCAAAGTGCGACCCGCAATGGATGACCGACAAACTCACTGCCGCACTTCCGTTTTTGCCCTGCGTGCCTCTCTTGAGCAAAGGAAATGGCCTTATGAATCGGTGGCCAAGTTTGTGTGCCGACGGATTTAAGCAGCCGTTCCGCAAGCTCTTCCGTCGGCAAATCATAAAATCCAATCATGGCTTTGTTTGTACGGTTGTTGTTCCCCCACCAAGGCCCGTAATCACCTCATCACATAAATCTAAAAAGAGGCCGACTTCGGCAACACCCGGTATTTGACTCATCTCTGCGTGCAAGGAAACGGGGTCGGCAATGCCCTCGGCAAATTTACAGTCCAAAATATAATTCCCATTGTCCGTAACAAAGGGCTCTTCTTTTTCTGTTGTCCGCAAAAATGGAATACAACCAAGCCCTGCAACCCTTGACTCCGTTGACGGATATCCGAATGGAAGAATTTCAACCGGCAATAAGAATGTCGTTCCAAGCACATCGACCTGTTTCCCCTCACCAACAATGATCACGACCCGTTTTCCTGCTGCAGCAACAATTTTTTCCCTCAGCAGCGCGCCACCACCGCCCTTGATGAGCCGAAAATCACCATCCACCTCATCGGCCCCGTCGATGACGAGGTCCAGCTGAGGGTCCTCCTCAAGCGTAGTCATCGGAATTCCAAGCTCTTTTGCCTTTAAAACCGTATCTTCGCTTGTTGCAACTCCTTTGACCGAAAGGTTTTCCGACTGAATTCTACGAGCTAAAGCTTCCAAAAAGTAGGTGACGGTAGACCCTGTTCCTAGGCCAAGAATCATTCCAGATTCCACACAGAGCGCTGCGCGTGCGCCGGCAGCCTCTTTTGAAGAAATCGGTGATTCCGCGGGTGTCTCCATCGACATATTCTAACGGGAGACTGGGCCTGTTTTTTTGTGTAAACCAGCACAAAATACCCCCCTTTTTATTAAATTCTGTATTCTATAAGACAGCTTACTTGATACCCAGTCTCAATTGAACTCGCCCGGGCCCCTTTCGCTTGCAGACCTTCCGCGCCTCGGCCTAGGAAGGGTGATTCGCGTTTTAGGCGACGACTCGGCCTCTGACCGCTTGCGAGAGCTTGGCTTTGCACCAAATACAGAGGTGCACTTTTGCAGACAGGCCCCCTGGGGCGGGCCCATTGTGATTTTTCTTCGCGGCTACCAGCTTTGCCTTCGATTGAGCGAAGCAAAGAAGGTCCTTATTCGCCGGCCAGGGGAGTCTGACTGTTATGCCTGAACCGCGCATTGCATTGATTGGAAGCCCGAATTCCGGGAAAACGACACTCTTTAATGGCCTCACGGGTCTCCGGGCAAAAACAGGAAACTATCCTGGCGTAACAGTAGATCGCCGGGTTGGAAAGATTACTACGCCAACGGGAGAAGTAAGCCTTATCGATTTACCAGGAAGCTATTCTCTGCACGCCATTTCTGAAGATGAGGCCGTTACCTTGAATGTGCTCAAGGGGAACAACTTTGGAGAGGCGGCTCCTGACGCGATTGTTCTGGTCGCCGACGCTACAACATTAGAGCGGAGCCTGCCTATGATTGCGGATGTTCTCCTCTTGGGTCGGCCAACCCTTCTTGCCCTTACCATGGTTGATGAACTTAAGGCCCGAGGAGGAGACCTTGATATTTTTCTCCTCCAAAAAGAGCTCGGTATCCCCGTCGTCGGCGTCGTTGGAAATAAGGGTCTGGGCATAGAAGACCTGAGAGAGCGCCTGGGTAGTCACGGACAATGGTCCCTTGCGGCCAATCTTCCGGAAGAAAGCACGAGTGCTCGATTTGCTTGGGCCGACGAGATTCTTATAAAAATTACGCGCCACCCTATTCAAGAAAGTGGTCTCACCCGACGCCTCGATTCTGTTTTAGTGCACCCCTTTTGGGGTGGCGTAGTTTTCTTCGCCTTTATCACAGCTTTCTTTCAAGCCATTTTCACATGGGCAACCCCTGCAATGGACTGGATGTCTGGGCTTATGGACATCTCAGCGAACTGGGTTCTTCTTAATGGTCCAACCCATTTTCTTACCCAGCTTCTTGCTGACGGAGTTTTGCGTGGCGTTGGTGCAGTCGTTGTTTTTGTCCCACAAATTGCCCTCTTGTTCGGCATGATTTTCTTTTTTGAGGCTTCCGGCTATATGGCTCGGGCAGCATTTGTTGTCGACCGAATGATGGGGTGGGTTGGCCTTGAGGGCCGATGCTTTATTGCTCTGCTTTCTTCTCACGCATGTGCCATTCCGGGAATTATGGCGACTCGTATTATCCCATCTCCGAGGGATCGTCTTGCCACAATTTTAGCCGCACCCCTGACAACCTGCTCAGCGCGACTTCCTGTTTACGCCATTCTCATTGCCACTTTCGTTCCCTCAACAGCCATCCTGGGCCCCATCACCCTGCAGGGCCTTACCCTTCTTGGGCTTTACCTGCTTGGAGGAGTGAGCGCTGTCTTATGTGCCGCCGTCTTCAAGAAAAGTCTTTTAAAAGGTGCCTCCTTGCCCTTTTATCTCGAACTGCCCCCTTACCGATTTCCTTCATTTTCTTCTATTGCTATTCAAGTCTGGAGACGGGTCAGCGTCTTTCTCCGAAGTGCAGGAAAAATAATTTTACTCGGGTCTATTCTTCTGTGGTTTCTTTTAAACTTTCCGCGCGCTTCCATTTCTACGGGTGATTCTATACAAATTACAAAACAGCAACAAATCGAACAAAGCTATGCGGCCGATATTGGCAGAGCAATGGGTCCCATTTTTTCCCCTCTAGGATTTGACTGGAGAATTAATATTGGTCTCCTTGGCTCCTTTGCAGCACGAGAACTTATGATCTCCACAATGGCCCAAGTCTATGCGCTTGACCCCTCAGACGGAGACTTCGACGGTCTCGGGAAAATATTAAAAACGAAGGACCCTAAAAGCGGAAAGCCGCCGATGACCTTCGCAAGTGCCGCATCCTTGCTCGTCTTTTTTGTCTATGCCCTTCTTTGTCTTTCAACCGTTGCTGCTGTACGCAAAGAAACGGAAAGCTGGAAATGGCCCCTCTTTATGCTGGGATACATGTTTATTTTAGCCTGGAGCCTTTCCTTTCTTACCTACAAGATTTTTCAGCCTTAAATATCTAGGTTCTCAATCTCGTGAGCGTGTTCCTCGATATAGTTTCTGCGAGGTTCTGTTTCATCTCCCATGAGCATGGAAAAAATCCGGTCTGCCTCGTACGCATCCTCAAGAATAATCCGCTTAAGTGTTCGATGTTCTGGGTCCATTGTAGACTCCCAAAGCTGGTCCGGATTCATTTCGCCAAGACCCTTATACCGCTGAACCTCCACCTGGCTTTGCCCAGCTTCTCGGAGAACCGCGCCAAGTTCGGGAATTCCTGAAAAGGTTTTAGAAAAACGACCGTTCTCAACACACAGTCCCCCTCCAGGTATTTTTGAGGTGTCCATAGGGATGCCAAGGTCAATCAGTGCCTGGATTGCCACCATGGCACGCTCCCTTTCAGGAAAAGAAAAACAAAGGACTTCCGCGGAATCCCGCGGAATCGCTGACTGTGCGCCGGCCCAAACTTTTTCCGTTGCAAGTGAGTTTAAAAAATTATCTCGTTCTTGCTCAGACCAAAAGAAGTGATAGTTTTTTTGACTCTTGAGCAAAGAGACAACTAGCCAAGACGGAAGTCCCTCGTCCATCTTCCATGCCCCTAAATAGGCTGCCGCATCAACTCCTTTTCTATCTCCGCGAAGTCCCTTAAGAGCAATCCGAAGTCCTTCGGTATGAGCCATCAGCGAGCGGACTTCATCTGCTTGAAAGGAAACTCCATTCGGCGCAGAAAGCGAAACGCTGCCGAGGCCCCACTCAGTGATTGCCTTGCGAAGCGCATTATCATCGTGAAGATATTCGAATGCCTTGGCCCCTTTCTTTTGAATTCGATAAAGAGGGGGACAAGAAACAAAAACCCTGCCACCCTCTACCAACGGCCGCATTTGGCGGAATAAAAAGGTCAAGATAAGAGTACGGATATGCGAGCCATCAACATCAGCATCGGTCATGATGATAATTTTTCCATAACGAACTTTTTCTATATTAAACTCGTCTCCTACGTTTGCACCAATTGCCTGAATCATTGTTTGAAGTTCTTGATTTGCCAAAATACGGTTTGCCGTATTTTTTTCTACATTCAAGATCTTTCCCTTCAACGGAAGAATGGCCTGATAACGACGGTCTCGACCGGTTTTTGCAGAGCCACCAGCTGAATCTCCTTCCACAACGTAGAGTTCGGTCACCGTCGTATCTTTTGATTGACAATCCGCTAATTTTCCGGGCAAGGACCCAGAAGAAAGTGCCCCTTTCCGACGAACCAGGTCTCTTTGTTTCTTTGCCGCTTCTCTGGCGTCTCGGGAAAGAAAAGCCTTCCGGATAATGGCACGGCCTGTCTCGGGGTGCATTTCTAAATAATCACCCAAACAACGATTCATCACTCCTTCCACAATGGACGCCACTTCTCTAGATCCAAGCTTGCCCTTCGTCTGGCCTTCGAATTGAGGGTCCGGAATTTTGACAGAAATTACGGCATACAGGCCTGCCCGATAATCTTCGCCTGAGGGCGCCTCTCCTTTTTTCAGTAAATCGGCTTTCCGCATATGTGTGTTCAGTGTTCTGGTCAAACCTGAGCGGTAACCCGAGAGATGCGTCCCCCCATCGGCGGTACGAATATTATTAACAAAAGAAAAAATTCCCTCATTCCAGTCATTGCTATAACGCATGGCAACTTCAACATTATAATTTTTCCCCTCCCATTCCACATCATGACAAAAATGGACGATGTCCGAAATCGGCTCTTTCCCTTCTGTCAGGTCGCCTATATAAGAAACCAGACCATCAGGATGATAAAACTCGTCTTTCTCCCCAGTCCGCTCATCTTCTAATACAATCCGCAAGCCTGTCGTTCCCATAAGGTAGGACATCTCTCTCAAGCGATGCTTGATGGTGTCATAATCGAAGACGTCGTGTTGAAATATTTGTTGATCAGGCAAAAAGGTAACCTTCGTGCCTCGGAAATCTGTTTTTCCACAGGTCTTAAGCTCTTTAGTTCGGTAACCTCTTGAAAATTCGATTTGATGCGCCAGCCCATCTTTATAAATATCAACAACCGTAATTTCGGAAAGAGCATTCACAACAGAAATTCCGACCCCGTGAAGGCCGCCGGAAACTGCGTAGGCATCATTGTCAAACTTGCCACCTGCATGAAGTTTGGTCATCACCAGTTCAACGGTTGGCATTCCTTCGGGATGCATCTCAACGGGAATGCCGCGACCATTGTCGACCACAGTTGCAGACCCATCCTTATTTAAAGTAACCGTAACTAAATCACATTCCCCGGCAAGGGCCTCATCCACAGAATTATCAACGATCTCCCAGAGCAAATGGTGAAATCCGGAGAACGCCGTATCACCAATGTACATGGCTGGCCTTTTCCTAACCCCCTCAAGATCTTTTAGAAATTGAATGGAGCTGGCATCGTACTCGGTGCTTTTTTTTGTCATGTTATTTCCTGCGGAAATCAATGCTTTGAACGGTGGTCATCACGCTCTGTTTCTGTAAGTAATGATTGATTAAATGTAAAAATTCGCCCTGCCGGAAAGAAAAAAGCTCGTTCATTAACGGAGCGGATTCAACGACAACGATAAGTTTTCCGTTTCGATAGGAAACGGGTCGTGTTCTCTCTTGAATTGTTTCAGGAACAATTTCTTCCCAAGCAGAAAAAACCGCTTGGTGCTCTGCGGAGCGGGAATGGCCCGCCTTCTGAAGAACTCTTCCGAGCAATTCCTTTAATGGAACGGCCTCAGGGTTGCTGCGACGGTGTCTCACCCTGTACTAAACTCCAGGAGCCAAAGGCATAACAACGTATTCGTAGTTCTCACCCAAAATAAACTTGGCCGGACGCGTTGGGTCGTCCATAAGAAGCTCAATTTGCTCTGTATGAGAAGCTTTAAGTCCCTCAAGGATAAACCCGGGATTAAAACTCGCTGAGAAACCCTCCCCCACATAATCAACTTCCATGGTTGCCGACGCCTTCCCCGTACCCTGTAGTTCTGCAGTGACCTCGAGCTTATCCGGCGAAATAGCCATACGAACCACAGCCGAGGAATCTTGAGTGAAATGACTTGCAAGACGAAGTTTCTTCGAAAGTGATTCCCGATGGGCCTTGATGACATGCTTGCCCCCTTTCGGGATGACATTCTCATAATTAGGAAATTCCCCATCTAGAACCCGACCAAAAGATTCTAAATTACCAACCTTGAACCCAACCTGATTCTGTAAAAAGAAAACTGAAAGAGTGTCGGCATTCTCATCTTGACCAAATCGAAGAATTTGATCTAAAACTTTTGGAAGAAGAACAGAGCGGCGCTTTTCACCGGTGCCCCCAATAGAATCTCGATGGATACAAGCAAGGCGTCGTCCGTCTGTACCTACAAAGGTAACTCGTTTTCCATTTACCTCTACAAGGACACCTTCCGTTGCAAAACGCATATTGTGCGTCCTTGATGTTGAAAATCTTGTAGACCCGACCATCACCAAGAAGTCCTCTTTATTTAAAACGACGTCCGCCTCTCCGTCCAAAACAGGAAGTGATCCAAAGGCTTCGGGGTCTGACGAACCATCAATGCAGCTTTCCATAGTGACAAGCACGCACTCATCTTCCCCCGCAGTAACAGTGCACTGATCGCCATTTTCAATGCATAATGTAATGGTTTCAGATTCTGTGTCTTTGATGACGTCCACAAGCTCTCGCCCAGGAACCACAGCCCAGCCTGGTTGATCGACCTGCACC
>JAPKBM010000035.1 GCA_026421205.1 Planctomycetota bacterium | reverse complement strand
TCGCGCCGCCGCCGAAAAACTGCATCAGCTCGGCGCCAGCTTGTTTGCCTAATTCCTTCCTTTAAAGCCGAACAAGCTGGCCCCAACCTGACCTTCGATTCCGTCTTATTGAGCGGGCCCAGAAAAGTTTTTTACTTTGCGAATAAGCACGCCGGATTTTTAAAAGACTTGAATTCAATCGCATTGCCTGAAGGGTCACATAGAAACATGGTTGCCTGTTCACCCGGGAGTTCCTTAAAGCGGATATAGGGCCCTACCGTGAAAATAACTGCCGCAGAGATGAGGCTATCACGGAGTGTATGCCAAGACTTCCATTCAAGGATCAGCCCGAAATGCGGCACTGGAATCTTTTCTTCATCCACAAGATTGCGCACCTTGTCTTTTTTCCCATATTCAGGGTCAAGGTGAGCGACAATTTGATGTCCGTGGAAATTAAAGTCAACCCAAGTGTCGGAGCTCCGGCCTTCCGGGCACCCGAGGGTGTTTCCATAGAATGCGCGGGCTGCTTCGAGGTCATGCACTGGAATCGCAAGGTGAAAGATGGAGCCGGTCACTGCTTCGGTCATGAGCGCTAAGATAGAGGCGTCACGAAGGATTTCCAAGCCTAGACAGTCCTTTGATTAGCCCAAAGGGGCACCGTCCCCTAGCCCTTTTCTTCTGCTTCACTTTGAGCACAAGAAGGATGGCAAAGGCGGCCAAAAACATAGAGAAGGAGAGTGGCCATAAAGAGAGTTTCGTGAATCATTCAAATTTCGGCGACTCATGTTGGAAGCCACCCCACCGACCCAAACGAACTCCTGAGGCAATAGAAACTCACCTCCAACGGTGAACCGAGCAGATAGGCTTACCGCCATGATTTACTGGAAGGCTACTTTTCTCATCCCCATCTTTCTGTGCTTTTCTTGCACCAGCTCTATCCCGCAAGCGAACAGCAGCCAAACTGAAAATCCTACCGCCTCAATTGCGCTTCCCACACCAGATGAAATTCTCCAAGAACTCGCACCAAAGGCTTTGGAAATGGCCGGTTATGGAGGTTATCACCGTTCGGTTTCCACCACTGTTGATGAAGCCCAAATCTGGTTCGATCGTGGCCTGCAACTGGTCTACGGATTCAATCACGACGCGGCAGTCAATGCTTTTGCCAAAGCCGCGCAGCTGGATCCTGATTGCGCCATGGCTTGGTGGGGAATCGCTTATGCCTACGGGGTAGACGTCAACAATCCCAATGTCAGTGAAGCTGAAGCAGCCATTGCCGCAAGTGCTATTCGAAAAGCAATGCAGCTTCGTGAAAAAGCTAGCCCACCCGAACAAGCCCTCATCCAAGCCTCTGCCAAACGCGCCGTCAGTCCACTACCTGAAGAACGTACTGAAATAGATCTGGCGTACAGCAATGCCATGGCAACGGCTTGGGCAAAGCACCCGGATGACACAGACGTCGGCGCCCTCTACGCCGAATCACTTATGAACATGCAAAGTTGGGCTTATTGGCAAGCCGACGGCGAGCCCATCGGCCAAACGCCCAACATCCTCACTACCTTAGAAAGTGTTATGGAATTGAATTCACTTCACCCAGGCGCCAATCATTTTTATATTCACGCCATTGAAGCGTCCAAGCAACCAGAAAAAGGGATTCCGTCGGCAGAAAGATTGGAACTGATGATTCCAGGAAGCGGACATTTGGTGCATATGCCTTCGCACATTTACGTCAATGTTGGCCGCTACGCAGATGCGGTTGCGGCCAACCAAAGAGCCATCGATGCCGATGACCTTTATTTTGAACTTGCGGGCTATCCAACGTTCTATCGAGTTTACTTTCTGCACAATATGCACTTTCTGGCTTATTCGGCCATGATGACAGGCCAGCGGGATCTTGCCGTAAACGCCATGTTGCAAATGGAAGAAGAAACTCCTAGCCAATTCCTTATGGAAAATACCGCTGCGGTAGACGGCATGAGTTGCGGACGACTGCATGTGTATATGCGCTTTGGAATGTGGGAAAAGCTGGTGGAGTTTCCTGACTATGATGAAAATCGAAAAGTAAGCCGAGCAATTCGTTCTTATACGCGAACAGTGGCACTTGCCAACCTCAAGAGAATCGAAGAAGCTCGTTTGGAATTTTCTCGTTTCCAAAAGCTCCGTCAAGAAGTGCCCGACGATTGGTATATTGGATTTTCGCCAGCAGATTGGATTTTAGAAGTTGCTGAGAAGGTTGCACAAGGTGAAATACTTTGGCGTGAAGGGAAGACCGAAGAAGCCTTGGCCACATTGCGGGAGGCGGTCATTGCTGAGGACAAGCTCCTCTATGCTGAACCTCCGGGGTGGATGATTCCCGTACGCCACGCTTTAGGCGCCATTTTGGTAGCGGCCGGACAGCACGCCGAAGCGGTAAAGGTTTATCAAGCAGATTTGCAAGATCATCCAGAAAACGCATGGTCCCTGTTGGGCTTAGACCAAGCCCTCCGAGGACAAGGCGATTTACAAGCTGCGAAAGCCATTAAGCTACAGCTAGAAAAAGCCTGGGCCAATGCCGACGTCTCCCCACCGGCAAGTTGTTACTGCGGGGCGTAAAAGCCTATTCCTTTAAGTCGGTCAAAAAGCTAACTAAATCGGCTAACTCTTGTTTGGTCATAAATGAACGCAGTGCTGGCATTGCGGAAACGCTTGCCGGCCAACTCTCTGCCATGACTGCGTTGGGGTCCACGATAGATTGAAGTAGCCCATCTTTTGTCAAGCGGGACCCAACGCCATCGAGGGAAGGTCCAATGCCACCCCCTTGGCCCTCCAGCGCATGGCAGCGATTGCAGGAAAGAACTGTGTTTTGAAAAAAGACTTCTCGTCCTCGCGCGGGGTCCCCTGGATGGGCGGCTTCTTCGGTGAGCTCTTTTTCTTTTTCGCCAACAAACGCCTGGGAATGTTGCTTCGCAACTTCTACTAATGCGGCGAGCCCATTGACGCTGCCAAGGCGCTGAAGAACCACATCATCCCAATAGGCGGAGCCCGTTGATTTTCCCCATCCCCCATAAAGACAATTCACGCTAATTTGGGTTTGATCATTCCCAGTATCAAACTCCAGGGTGACTTGAGTCCAGTCGGAATCGTCAACAACAGAAGTTGTCGCTTCGTGAGTGGGGTGAATATTCATTAAGGCACCGTGGGTAGCCCCTTGGTGGCTAATTCCTTCTGTTTTTACCCAGCCACTCATTCGATACCGACTATTAGCCTTCACCGAAATATCTGCGCACCAGGAAGTGTCGGCACCAGATTGGGAAGAAATCTTCAAAGCACGGCTACCAGAACGACCTCCCGTTGCACTCCAACCGTGGTCAGCTTCTCCCCCATAAACACGCACTTCCCATCCCTCGGGAGTCCGGGAATCAGCACTGTCTGGTCGTTCAAATCCTGGGTTGGGAAATAGGTTCTCAACCGGTCCATTTTCATTGCTTTCGAGCAAAGGAGCGGCCGCCCTTAGAAACGAGTCCCCATGAGAAGCCACTGCTGCCTGCAAAGCTACTGTAATCCACTCATCACCGGGTGGTTCCACAACAGCGCGACCCACCAAAGAGACTCCTACCGCTGGCGAGGGAGGCAATCGGGATGCAGCCAATAAGGCGTGACGGCGAACTTGGGGGAGAGGATGTTCCAGTAAACGAGAAGAAAGTAATGCCTCTGCACCGAAGGAAGATTTCGGTAATGCCTGAAGTCCCGCAATCAAAATTTCCGGGGACGACGACTGCAGAGCAAAAGAGAAAACTTCTGCTTGAAGGGATGCTGGAACCCCACCCATGGCGTCAAAAGTTCGTAATGCTTCTGTTACTGCCAATGGGGTGCCCATTCTTAGCGCATTGAACAAGGAATCAGAAACCTCATTCATTGATTTCGAGGCAATCAACCGGCGGGCCGAAGTTCGCCAAAACTGATTTGGATGACCAAGGTGACTAATAATTTTTTCTGATGAGGAGGATTTTAAAAATGGCGGGCGCTCGGGCTTCGAATGCTTGGAAACCAATCTCCAAATGCGGCCATGTTCCTTGTCACGCATTGGATTTAAATGAGCACTGCCATCTCCATATTCAATTTTTGGTAATCCTCGTTCGGGATCCCCAGGCAAGTTATGCAGAATAATAAACTGGGAAAAGTCGGCAATCCAAATGGCGCCGTCTGGGCCGACTGTAGCTTGCACAGGGCAAAACCATTCGTCCGTGGAAGCGCACAGGTTAACGGCGTTTCGGGTTTTCCATCCCGAGTCAACGGGGTAAGTGTCAAAGCGACCAACCGTGTGGGCCGTGGGCGAACAAATGAATGCCGAACGATTTAGCCACGACTCCGGCAACATGGATCCGGTAGCAAAGGCATGGCCAGCAGCGGAGGTGTACTGTCCCAGCCAATCTCCTTGACGAATTTCGGCAAGAGAAGGGAACACCCAAGCTGAATCATGAACCGGCGCTGCTCCAGCGTGATTTGGGTTGGACTTAGCCAAATCCAATTTATTTGCGCCCATAAAAAACGATGGAGCACCATTGGCAGTGGAGCCAAACACTTCTCCATCCGCCCGAATACCTAATCCCCAAGTGTTGTTGGTAAATTGGGCTAAAAATTCGGGCTCCTCTTGAGAGGAATCCCATTTCCATAAACCACTTCCGAATTTACTACCGTCCGCCCGGGTAAATGCCGAATACCCCACCGCACCCCAAATGGCGTTGTCAGGGCCGAACACAAGGTTTGACGGACCGGCATGAGTATCAAAGCGCCCGAATCCCGAGGCCAAGGATTGGATTTGGTCGACCTTATCGTCTTCATTTTTATCAAGGAAGAGCAACAAATTAGGGGCCATAGCCACGATAAGCCCACCCTCCACTTTCAATAAGCCCGTCGGTAGATTCAAGCCTTCGGCAAAAATAGTTTTCTTGTCCGCCTGTCCGTCTCCATCAGTATCTTCCAAAATAGAAATACGGTCAGAACCTGAATTTTCGAGCACTTGGTTCGGGTAGTTCGGAGTTTCAATGACCCAGCAACGGCCGCGAAGATCCCAATCCATGGCAATGGGGTTGATGACCATAGGCTCAGCGGCAAACAATTCCACTGTCATGCCGGCGGGAGGCTGAAAGTGGGCTTTGGCTTGAGTGGGTGTCGAGGGTAACTGGTATTTCATCCGCGGTGACCGATCCTCATAGTTAGGGACAAAGTCCCTTTCTTCATAATCAAAAGCAGGGAGTTTTAATGCGGCTCTTTTTGCTGCTGCCGTCTCGCCCGAAGCCCAATCCACTGCTCGAGTCAGCAAGTCTAAAAAGGCTGGTTCCCTCCAAGTCCGCTCATCATGGCCGGAGGCACAATAAAACACCCGACCCTGGCCTTCATTGCGAACCCACATCCAAGGCTCCTCATCACGCAGGGCTAAAACTGTGCGGTCGCCATCGAAATGACTTTGCACATAAGTCTCATCCCAGGATTCAAAATTTTCCCAGCCTCTCAAAATGGGGTGGTTCGGTTCAATCAAGGTCTGTTGAAATATTTCCGCGCCATGAGAAACAAACCGGGCACCGACAAATTCCAGCCATTTCTGAGATTGCATAAAGCAACCGCTGGTGCAATGCAATGCCACAAAACCCCCTCCATCCTTTACGAATCCTGAGAGCGCATTAAAAAAATCCTCCGGAACTTTTTCATGCTGCGGTTGATTGGCATACATCAGGACGCAATCAAAGCTTCTTAACCGCCTGGGAGTAATCGAATCCAGGTTTTCCTCCCATTCCACCGCAATCCCTTGACGAGCCAAAGGTCCCCAAACATCTCTTAACCGAGAAAACGGGTCATGGTGGCCCCGATCCCCGATGTAAAGCACATTCAGCCTTTCACTCGTGAATTCCTGCTGGCTCACCGGCAGCAAAGATGCCAAAATGAAAATCGGGCTGAATATCAAGGGAGTCGAATTTCTTTAAATGCTAGGATTTGGTCCCGGATGGCAATTTCGGTGGGGAATCTTTCAGTAGAACTTGCGCCATAAAAACCATCAATTCCTCGAACGGATTCGATGATAAACCGAGCATCTTCTGGCATGGCAATGGGTCCTCCATGGCAAAGGCATATCACGTCTTCTCGTATTTCTTTGCAAGCGTCGACAATCTCCTGAATCAACGGGACACATTCCTCTAAGGGATTTACTGTTTGGGCCCCAATCGTTCCTCCACTGGTGCAACCCATATGAGCGACTACGATGTCGGCGCCGGCTTCCGTCATCCTTTTTGCTTCATCAACGTTAAATACATAAGGAGTGGTCAGGAAATCCATGTCCTTCGCCATCGCCACCATATCCACCTCCAATTGATAGCTCATTCCAGTCTCCTCTAGGGTTTCGCGAATGCGTCCCTCAAACAAGCCCACGGTAGGAAAGTTTTGAATTCCGGCAAAGCCAAGTGCTTTCAACTCCTCAAGGAACAAATGAGGAATCATGAATGGGTCTGTCCCGCACACCCCAGCGAGCACCGGGGTGTGCTTCACAACAGGTAGAACTTCGTAGGCCATCTCCTTCACGATCTCATTGGCATTGCCATAAGGCATGAGCCCTGCAGTAGACCCCCTTCCTGCCATACGATATCGACCGGAATTGTAGAGAATGAGAAGGTCAATGCCCCCAGCTTCTTCGCTTTTAGCGGACAATCCGGTACCGGCACCCCCTCCAATAATTGCTTCTTTGTTTTTAATCCGCTCCCTAAATCTCTTAAGGATGGCGGAGCGGCTTAGGTCTGTTTTTTTAGTTGTCATTCTTCTTAAGCATCATTTGGCTCAGGAAATCCACCGCTACGGCGGCAAAGGCAGGGTCATTGAGGTGCAAGTCTAATTCAACGCAAGGTGTTTCGCCGGCATGGCGCTTCAATTCAGAAAATAAAGCTGCCCGGGCAGCAGAATTTTCAAAGATTTCGCCAGCGGAATCCAATGCCGAAACCCCTCTCTTCGGCAAAAGGCACACGGTCGTTTCCGGAGAATGACTTATTCTGTCTCCGATTGTTCGGCCGATGTTCCTGGATTCTTCCGTTGTGGTTCGCATTAAAGTGACATGGGCATTATGGGCGTGAAATAACCGGTCGGAAAAATCTGATGGCACTGTGTCCGGAGCCCAAAAGTTAACCATATCAGTTGCGCCAGCAGAAACCACTTGTGGAATATGGCACGCTCCCGCCGCAGTCAACCGAGTGGACCCTGCCGACAGCACCCCCCCCACCAACTCGTCGGCAATTTCGGTAGTTGTTAAATCCAATACTCCAGCAATGTGGCCTTGCCGAATGAACTTTTCCATGTTTCGTCCGCCTTCCCCAGTGGCATGAAAAACCAACACCTCAAACCCTTTGAGTTCGATTAACCGTCGGGCTTCATCGACACAAGGAGTCGTTACGCCAAACATAGAAGCAGCAATCAGTGGCTTCTCTTCCGTCGGTTCAAGCTCTGGCAAGCCCACGTTGACATTGGCAAGCTTCAGCAGTTTGGAAATCCCTTGGTCAAAAGCAAGGCGCGAAACCCGGTTGATTCCTGCTACGTCCACCAAAGGGTCCACCATGAAAATGTTTTTTCCTTGAGTAAAAGAATCCATATCCCCCGAAGCTAAAGTAGAAATCATAACTTTAGGGATTGCATCGGAAATTGAGCGCATGGCTTGGCAGCCAATGGTGGTGCCAGCACTTCCGCCAATTGCCAAAACACCGAACAACCCTTCTTCCTGGTTTTGAATCCAGGCAGCCACTGCGGCTCCCATTTTGTCCACCGCATCACCTCGAGGCAATTGCCGAAGTTGTTGCATATCGGGGAAAACTTCGGAAGCGAGGACATCTGGATTCCCTTTTGCTGGGCCAAAAATCCCGACGTCTACTAAGCGCGCGCTTGCCCCAATGGACTTCAGGCGGGTCCTAATCCAGTCACCTTCCTCGCCTTTGGTGTCGCAGGTTGCAAGAACCAGAAAATGAGGATGTGCTGCCATAAGGAAAGTATAGGGCTGACCCGATACCATAGGGCAATGTGCGGAACTGAGTGCCTACGATTCATCTCCACCCCTGATGTCATCATCGAGGAAGCCCCTTGGGGTAAACACGAGTGGTTTGTGCAATCTCCTCTGACCAAAAGCGAGCACCTCATGATGGTGAAAGTCACCATGGGTCCGGGCCAAGCGCATCGATTTCACTACCACCCTCATTTCGAAGAAGCCATCTTCTTCCTTGAAGGCTCAGCGTTGCAGTGGGTCGGAGAAAAGAGCCAAGTTATGAAGCCCGGTGAAGTCACCCACGTTCCTGCCGGCGAAATTCACGGGACCTACAACACTTCAAATGAGCGGTGTGTGTTTTTAGTTGCGCTTGCTAGCGCTAAATTCCAGGAACCTATGGTCATCGATATCTGCCAGGAAAGCCCCTGGCGAGAGTTAATGGACCCGACGGCCGACTCTTATTACCAGCCGTAGCCGAGGCGTGGCAAGCGGAGCAGTAACTCGCTTGGGTCACAAGGCCAATCATCCTTTTGAAAAATCGTCAGCATTGACGCCTTGATTTTTTCGCAGAAAAATATGCACGCCGGAATGATATAGAGTTGAACTTATTCAACGCGTAATCGTAAAAAACGAGGGCGATAGATGTCTGCCCAAGCAAAGTGATCCCAAAAGTTGGTTGTGTTGACGTTGAAGCTAACCAACAAAGAACCTGGTTCACTTAAATGGGGGTGGGCTTTGGCGTGATAGTAAAAAACCGGGGGATTCGTCCGTCGAGGTGCTTCATAGACCACCTCAAAATTGCTCCAGGGCCCGACTGGGGTGGGTGCAAGCCTGATAGCAATTTTTCCGCTGATGGTGTCCAGCATGAATACCATAAGAAAAAGGTCATGACGGATAGGAGTCACACTCATTTCTGTGCTAATTCGTTCCGCGACAACAGCAGCTTCAAGCATGTCGTCGCTCCATCCCGACCCATCCCAAAAACGCCAAGCGGTAAAATCTTCAAATTCAGCGCGGAGCACTCGTGCGACGATTGCTTTTTTATTCAGCCAATCCTCCTGTATTCCGTAAATATAAATAAATCCGTCCGCAGCCGGTGATCCGGCTTCCACGGTGTTATTGAGAATGGCCCCACCGAAAGCAATTTGCCCCTGCCCTGAAATGGCTTCCTGCCAAAATGGTGTTTCCCTCTGGATGACGTTTTGAAAAGGAGGAGAATCATCTTCAGGAATGGTTAGCAAAGTGATGCCGTAGCGGTGAAATGGTGCAGGGGTTTTTCGCATCCGAGCCGCAAAAATATGGGTTCGGTTGCCAATACGAATGCCATCTTTTAGCCAATAGAAAGAGTCTGCTTCACTGTTAGGAGTTTCGGGAACGAAAACCGCCTCTGGATTACCTGCATTGCCGCCCTTTAAAAAAACCGCCTGCGATGATTGAGCCCCTGCCCCTGCCGGAAGAAATCCTAGGGTGTTATTCACCATGACAGTGCCCGCTTGACGCACACCCGAAGCGTCGACGTCGCCCCAAAAGGTGTCGCTAAAAACGAACGCGGTGGCTGAATGTTTCCATCCGTCGGGCCGTTCCTTCTCATTCAATGGAATGGAATAGATTCCGTCGGCACCGGTCCACCCTGAATTCCGATTAAATACCGCATCCCAATCGTATGCCCTTTCGGCAACGACGCTTTGGGTCAAAAACAGAGAAAGCGCGGCAAGAATCATGTTTCCAGACTAACAGATTTGACTGAAAGTAGATGGCTTTATACTTGTCCCCATGACATCGATAAAGCACCTAGGCCTGTTGCAATTTAAGAAAGAAATCTCCGAAAGCCAAATCGAAACCTGTTTTCTCGAATTGGACTCCCTCGCTGACGCCATTCCGGGCCTCTTGGAGATTACTCATGGGCCTTACATTGGCACTGAAGGCTTAAACGAAAACTTCAGCCATGGATTCATCATGACATTTGCAGACCAAGCAGCCTTTGAGGCTTACCTCCCCCATCCAGAGCATGAGAAAGTCAAAGCCATCGTGCTTCCGTGCATCCAAAAATTAATAGTTTTCGATTTCAACGCGTAAATGCTTACATTCTTCTTCTTCCCCTTTCTCTTTTCGATTGTCGCCCCTCAGCAGGATGAGATTGAAACCCTATTTGACGGACATAGCTTGTCAGGCTGGGAGACCACAGATGAAAATATTTGGAAAGTTGAAAATGGCGTCATTGTGGGTGGCAATCTCAGCCTACCCACTCCAAAAAATTCCTTCCTCTTTCACAAAAAAGAATTTGATGATTTCGAATTGAAGCTGCAATTCCTCCTGGAGGGATTTCCGGAAAAAGGAATGGTGAATAGTGGGGTTCAGTTTCGATCTGAAAAGTTTGGCGGCGGAGAAGCGCGGGGCTATCAAGCAGATATCGGGGACCCAACTTGGTGGGGTTCTTTATATGACGAACATCGGCGCAACCGAGTCCTTGCCTCCTCAGACATGGGTGCACTTTCCCCTGTATTGAACCGTGAGGGTTGGAACGACTATGTCATTCGCTGCGAAGGTCCAAGAATTCGCCTTTGGATCAATGGAATTGCAACCGTTGATTATGTGGAATCAGATTCTCAGATTCCACATAAGGGGCTCATTGCCTTTCAACTTCATTCAGGTGGGCCAGTCCAGGTTTCGTTTCGAGACATCACCGTCTCCAAAATTCGGACAGTAGAATCTCCCCGTACGCCTAGAAAGGAGCTGGAAAGTTTCACTGTCCCCGAAGGATTTATTGTTGAGTTAGTAGCCAGTGAGGAAACGGGCTTGCCGAAGCCAATCACCGTTCAATTTGACGACGCCGGCCGAATGTGGTCCATGACCGCTACTGAGTACCCCATGGATGCGAATGAAAGCCAGGCCCAAGCAGATGCTCTTTGGAAGAATGGGGGGAAAGACCGGGTAGTTGTGATCGACCATCCCTCCAAGCCAGGCCCCCACCCGGCAAGAGTTTTCGCCGACGGCCTTGCCATGCCCATGGGATTATTGCCTTGGAAAAATGGGGCTATCGTGGGGCAAGGGTCCGAAATATTATTTTTTGAAGATGTCAATGGAGATGGCAAGGCAGACAAGCGCCAATCCTTACTGACAGGGTTTGGGGTTCAGGATTCTCACCTCATGCCCCACCAATTCACGTTGATGCCCAGCGGGTGGATTGCCATGGCCCAAGGCGCCTTTAATTATTCGCAAGTTATTGCAGGAGGAAACCAACCTGTAGAATTCAATCTTTGCAAGCTTGGACGTTTCCTACCGGATGGCTCCCAATTTGAAATCATCGGCTATGGCTTTAATAATATTTGGGGCTTGGCTCTTGGACGAGAAGGTGAAGTCTTTATTCAAGAAGCAAACGACATGAAATATTCAGTTGTTCCTTTCCATAATGGGACAAGTTACCCAGGAATCGGGAATGAAAAATTCCGTCCTTATTCGCCCCTTCCCAGCCCAATTAATAATTTCTACCTTGGTGGAACGGGGCTTTCCGGTTTAGCTCTTTCTGACAATCGTGCAGGCGGATTTCCTGCTCCATGGGAATCGGTCATGTTCGTCTCTAACCCCATTACCGGTACCATTAATGCAGTAAAGGTTAGCCCAACCGAAAATGGTGGCTATGCAACCCAGCACTTGCCCGATTTTTTGACTTCAGAAGATGAGTGGTTTCGCCCAATTGCCATTTCCTTCGGCCCCGATGGATGCTTATATATTGTGGATTGGTACAACAAAATCATTTCCCATAACGAGGTTCCCCGTGAGCACCCAGAAAGAGACAAAAGCAGGGGCCGGATTTGGCGAGTGCGGCACCAAAGCCAAGCCCAAAGAGCCATCCCCGACTTAACCAAATTTACTGACCATGAGCTCTTAAATTCTCTGGCCAGTGACTCCACTTGGGAAATACGTGCGGCCTGGCGTCAAATCATGTTTCGCCAAGCCTCCCATTTGGCCCCAGCACTGGAACGTCTTGCGCTTAACAAAAAACATGAGGCAGACACCCGGATTCATGCCCTTTGGTCATTAAAAAGCCTTGGCGCCGTAAGCCCAAAAATTACTTCCACTCTTCTGCAGTCAAAAAATAGGAATGTGCGCAGAGAGGCCCTCAGGGTCCAAGACGGATGGACTGATAGTTCCTTGGTGGATGACCCAGACCATCAAGTGAGGGCGGAAGCTATCCGAAGTCTGCTTCGGCACTCTTCCCCCACTTCTGAACAACTCGCTGAATTGATTCGCTTTGCAAAACCTTCCCTAGAGGTTAAAGCCGCAACTGAAATTCCCTGGGGAGGGCGGCACGGGAACCCCATTCCTGCGGGACCCTCTTATGACCGAGAATTTGAACGCTTTCTCGTGCGTCGGGGCTTGGAAAAATATCCAACGGAACTTTCAAACTTCCTTAACAGTTCCTTGGCAACCAAACTTCCAGCAGAACATCGTTTATTCGCCGCCCTCGCCTTGCCAGCCGAACTTCTTCCCCACCCATTCTTGTTGGCCTGGCAGGAGGTGGACCGTCTACCCAACGAAGAAGAGCTGATTCTTTTAATGCAGGGCGCCACCAATCCAAAGCTCCGGGCCTTGGTTTACAACTTGTTCTCAAACCCACAAAAGGCGCCTGGCCTGATGAACACAGTCCTGCGACTTCGCTCAAGACTACAGCTGGAACAGATTGAAGACGTCCTAACTACGGCATTGAAAAACCTATCCAAAGCCAAAGGGAATGAAGCCTTATTGGTGAAAATGGTAACTGCTTTCAGGCTCAAACTTCTTAAAGACCCCGTCGTTTCTATTTTCAAGAACACAGAAAACGGTCCTATCTTGCGTGCCAATGCTTTAACAGCATTACGCCAAATTGGCGAGGGGGCGCATCCCGCAGTCTTGGGCTTCTTGGCAAATGAGAGTTCGTCTAAAGGGTTAAGGCTCTCTGCACTGATGGCAGTCGGCGCGAGCGGCGAAAGAAAACATACTCCTGTGGTCCTCGATGCAATAAAAGGGCTCACCATCTTTGAAAAAGAAGAAATTGTGGATAGCTTGTCGAGGTCAGTATCTGGCGCGAATTTGCTTTTAGAGGGTGTCACTCAAAATTCCATCTCTTCCGATTCAATTCTTCCAGGTGTGCTGGAAAGGATGGCTGAGCTTCTGCCGGACAATGCGACTATGCAAAAGCTATGGATCGAGGAAGCGAAATCTCTGCCTCGCGCACTTCATTTAGCGGGTAAACCTGACCAGTTTTCGGCCACCAACCTTTCACTATCTGGGGAATTTACGCTTGAAGTGTGGGTCCGCCTTGCCGAGGGGATCACCAATGCCGACGGCATTCTTGGACACCCAGGTGGAGCCGACTTGAATTTCCATGATTCACGAGCCCGTTTTTATGGTGGCCCTGAGCTTGGAGACATTGTGATTGCCAACCGCGCAATGGTTGCAGGGATTTGGACCCATCTTGCGCTTAGCCGAGATCAAGATGGAATCTTCAGACTCTACCTTGACGGTGAATTGGATAGCACAGGAACCAAACGCTTTCTCGGCGTGTTTTCGGACCTCGACCTGGGAAGGACCTCGCCTCCCCAAGGTGGAACCCATGGAGACCTTTTGGAATTCCGTTTGTGGGATTATGCGCGGAGCAATCTTGAAATTCGCTCTTGCTTTCGCCGTCGGCTGGGTCCCGAACTAAAAGGGCTCATGAATTATTTTCCCGAGGGTGGAGACCATACCAAGCTGCAAGGAGGTGCCCGCATCATGCCTATGGCGTCTAGCCCAAAACTGCATGACGAACTTGCCGCAGCAAAGCAAGAGAAGGAATTGGCCCGCTTTCGAAGCATCGCTGAAAAGCCTGGCCAAGGCTCCCGCGGTGAGCCACTGTTTAGAGCCCTGTGTCTGTCCTGCCACACGGTTGGCGGCAATGGCGGTGGAGTGGCGCCGCCACTGGATGGCTCCGCCAACCGCGACCTTGATGGATTGGTGAGGGCCTTGGTCACTCCAAATGCTGCGGTGGAACCGGGTTATCGGACCTACCGGATTCAAACTCATTCAGGGGAAATGCATGAAGGGTTTCTCGTCAAGAAGGATGAATTAGGGACTACCTTAGGATTCATGGGTGGAGCGCAATTATTTATTGAGTCAAAAAACATTCGTCGATCCCGATTCCTTGATAAATCCTTCATGTTGCCCGGTCTTTTGGATTCCTTAGATGACCAATTGATTTCCGACTTATTCGCTTACATTGCCAGTTTAAATTAACCTAAAATTTAACGGCCTTCGTCCCTTGCCTAGCGAGTGCCCTGTTACCCATTGTAGGGATTGAAGGGAATTGTTTTAGCGCCATGACGTCTTTGCCCAAAGAGGTCACTCCTTCGCCAAAAGGAGCGGGCTAGCTAGAAGTAATGCGCTGGGGTTGAGCAGCTTTCCATTCGGTTTCACTGGCCGGACTGGTTTTGTGAAGTAGAAGATAGGTTCCTTTTTTATTCGAAATCACAATGTCTGCCAGGCCGTCGGCGTTCACGTCCCCGGCAACTACTTGCACCCCTACTCCAGAATTATCGTCGGCAAGGTGCGGAATGAATTCAGCTTTGCCCCCAGGGAGGCGTTTTAATTGAAACCAATAAACCACCGGAGGCGCGGCAGAATCTATGTCACCGTCCGGGCCATGAGCCCAATAACGCTTGCCAGTAACAACGTCCTCCAAGCCATCACCGTCTATATCCACCAAACACAGAGCGTGCATTTGAGAAAAGTGCACTCCGTAGGGATTGTCTTCAGGCCGCGCATCCATGATGCGGTGCTCCATGAAATGAATTTCATCCCCCTTTCGTGTTTGCTCAAACCAAGACAAGCCCCAACCGTGCGCATGGAGGCTGGTCACTACATCCGTATCGCCATCCCCATCCACATCCAAGGTGAGCATTTGTGCTCCTCCGCCGCGTTTGGAAAACTCAAAGGGATGAAACTCCCAAGTTGGGGCATTGTTTAAATCCTCTGGTTGTGACCACCAACCTATTTTCATTAACAAATCCTTACGACCATCCCCATTGATATCCCCCACCCCCAAGCCATGGGTGTAACGACCGCCGACATCCGCCGCTGAAATAGGATGAAATATCCACGGCAAGTTTGGCTGGGAAGTATCTGGCCCAGCCCACCCTAGCTTGCCATTTTTCTGGCAGATCATTTCCGGTTCGCCATCTCCAGTCAGGTCGGTAAATGTTGGTGATTCGTTGTCTACCCCATCCAGCACTCTATGCCGAAGCCATTGGCCATCAGGACTCCCTGGGTTTTGAAACCAAGAGGCGTCTTGGCCAGGAAAGCCAATGATCAAAATGTCATGATGCCCATCACGGTCAAAGTCATGGACAAATGCAAAAAAATTGTCCGAGTAGCCGGTTGGATTGAAAGGCTTCGGGGAGAAAAAGGCGTGCCGCTGTTTAAAGGTAGGTCCTTGATACCACCATGGGCCAGCAATGACATCGGTATGCCCATCTCCATTCATATCTCCGAAGGCTACACCCTCAGCAAAGAATTCGGTATCAAGAGTAACCCTCTCGAAATGATGAATTATTCCAAACGGATCCCTGGTGTCCTGAGCATAGGTCTGCCCCAGAGGTAAAAACAGAGCGAGCAGACATAGGCGCATCGGAGCATCATACGCTGAAATCCCCTCGAAGAGGAGCCCTCGATTTCCCATGATGCCAAGGTGTCTGTAGCCAAGTGAAAATTCAAAACACTATCAAACAAAGGTAGGTCGAATATAATCAGGTATGTTTATCATCGTCATCGTCCTGCTCGCAGTCGCTGCTGCTTTAATTGTTGTCTTCACCGACCTCAGCTTGGGCGCCATTGTCGGGTGGCTTTTACGCAAGGTTGGGCTTTCTTCTGGGGCAGGTGGAATTCTGGGCTCTGCTCAAATACGCAATAATGAGGTGGTCATTTCCCTTGAGTGTCAAGGAGCAGATGCCTTTCATTTGGCTGCAATGATGGGGCTGGATGCTAATGGAGAGAAGCAGTCTCCGGCTCCTTCACGTTTAGGGGATACCACCCTCAAGGATGATGACGAGAAAACGGCGCGCCAAAAGTTAAGCAAAGTAAAGATTGCGGCTAACCAAACTTTTGAACTGGGTTTTCCGCGCGATGCTTTTGTTGCGATGCAGCTTCAGGAACTAACCGCACTTGATTTCAATGGTAAGTCATGGCCTATCGATATAACTGTAATTAGTGAACTGTAATTTTTTGCGGGTTGCGAAAGTTTAAGCATGTATCCTCTTAAAATACTTCCTGGTTTATATTCGGTTCATTCATTTGCTCCTGATGCAGAAGTACCTGAACCAGATATCAGGAAATCTATCTTTAGTGCCACCCGAACCGATGAAGAGTTGTCAATTATTTGTGATTCAGAGATAACGCTTGATTCCATATCTCGAGAAGAAGATTTCAAGTGTATGAAAATCGAAGCGGTACTGGAATTCTCGCTGGTCGGCGTGTTGTCGAAAATAACTTCGATCTTGGCAGCGGCCAAGGTAAGTGTCTTTGTTTTATCGACGTTCAACACCGATTACATTTTATTCAAGTCAGCAGATTTGAATACCGTGGCGGGCTGCTTGCAAGAAGTAGGGTACTCAGTATCGCACTAGTCGGCTTTGCCGCTTTCCCAGGTAACGCCCCCTAGCTTTCCCTGACGCACGTGCCAAACGAGAGAATTGAGGGCAAAGACAGACCTATTCCTTTAAATGAGGGCGATCCCTAGGAGATGTCGATCTTGCACTTCCATCAGCGCGCGGCAACTGGCTTTCCCAAGTAATGCCTTCTCGCTTTCCTTTTCTCACATGCCGGCGACTGTCGTCGAGATATTTCTTTGGCGTCTGTGCAATGTCAAATGCAGTCTCTAGGGCGATTAACGAGAGAGAGCTTTGATCTTGAAAAGAAGCTACAACCTCTCCAGTGACTCCAAAGTTGTCTGGTTTTAACACATAAACAAAATTATCTTCCT
>JAPKBM010000084.1 GCA_026421205.1 Planctomycetota bacterium | reverse complement strand
CAGCAGGTCGCAAAGGAAACGGGTGCGACGGCCATTTATTGGAACCGTAGTTTCAACCCAAAGATTGCAAGCAGAGACGCAGCCATGGTTGAAAATCTGCGAACCTCAGGGTTCAAGACACAATCCTTCAGGGCCAACCTGCTACTAGATCCACGTACGATTGAGACCCAGCAAGGGCGTCCCTACACGGTATTCACCCCATTCTGGAAGGCGTGCCTAAAACAACTGAATCCCCCCTCACCTCTCCCGCTGCCGACGTCTCTTATACGACCCGATAAGCAACCCGATACGCTACGCCTCCATGAGCTACAGTTGGAACACAAAGTGGACTGGACTGTCGGCATGCGCCGCGCATGGGCCCCGGGTACATCTGGAGCAAATCTAAATCTAAAACTGTTCACCAGATACGGGCTTCAAGAATACGATCACCAGCGCGATTTACCCGGAGTAGTCGGGACATCACGCCTCTCTCCCCACTTGCATTTTGGTGAAATCAGTCCTCAACAAGTCTGGCATGCTATCGCCGAGAATGGTGTTGCTGAATGGAAACATTCACAATTCATTACCGAACTCGGCTGGCGTGAGTTTGCACAACATCTACTACACCATTTTCCCCATACAATTAACGAACCTTTGAGAGCGCCATTCAACCGTTTCCCATGGCAAAAAAATGCTAGCCATCTTCAAGCATGGCAAAAAGGATGCACTGGATATCCACTGGTAGATGCCGGAATGCGTGAGCTTTGGGCTTCAGGTTGGATGCACAATCGTATGCGGATGGTTGTTGGCTCATTTCTCGTCAAACACTTGCGCATCGATTGGCGTCATGGTGCTCGTTGGTTTTGGGACACACTTGTCGACGCAGACCTCGCCAGCAATACACTGGGTTGGCAGTGGATTTCCGGCTGTGGGGCTGATGCTGCCCCTTATTTCCGCATCTTCAACCCGGTGATTCAGGGTGAGAAATTCGACCCCCATGGAGACTATGTTCGCCGCTGGATACCTGAACTAAAAAACTTACCGGCAAAATGGATCCATAAACCTTGGACGGCTCCTTCGATTGTGCTTCAGGATTCCGGAGTGCGGCTTGGGGAAAACTATCCCACGCCTATTGTGGATCATAAGGAAGCCCGCAATGCAGCACTCGACGCCCTGAAATCCATCAGGCAACCCGTATGAATACGGCACCCAACATCTATCAGATCGGATTGACTGACATTAATGGACGTGAAACCAATCTATCGGAGTACTCCGGCAGGGTGCTCTTCGTTGTCAACATCGCTTCCAAATGTGGTTTCACTCCACATTACGAGGGGCTACAGGAATTGCATGAGCGTTACCATGGAAAAGGACTGGTCGTGTGCGGTTTCCCGTCCAACGATTTTTTTGGGGAGCAGAGCCAAGAGGATGAGATTTACAAATTCTGCACCTTTAACTACGGGGTCACTTTTCCATTGTTCGCCAAAGTTCACGTTCAGGGTAAGGAAACGCACCCGCTCTTCCGCTTGTTCGTGGAAAATTCGCGCCATGGAGGGAGCGTCAAATGGAATTTCTCCAAGTTTCTAATTGATCGCAAGGGCGAATTACAGGATCGATTTGCCCCATTCACCAAGCCAACCTCAGGACGTGTGACCAAGATGATTGAAAGATTTTTGGATCAGCACTCCAAAACCACCTAATCACCACTATCAAATGAAGCTGATTGCCAATTGCCAGGAAGAAAATTGCCCGAGAGATTGGGATAGCCTGTCTGGATGTGGGGAATCGCATCTCAAATTCTGCACACATTGTTTTCGCAAGGTTACGCTGGTGGGCACATACGAGGATCTTGAGGCTAGGAAGTCCATTGGAGAAAAAGCGGCAATTGATGAGTGTTTAACCCACGCCAAAACCGGCATCAAATCAGCCTAAGAATAGTGAAATTCGAACTCAAATCCGCCGTTCATTGGTTTGACACCGGATACAAGTCTAGTGAACAGGATAATAATGTAGACCGGGTTGATCTTGCACGCTGCTTGTCTCTAGTGGTTTTGCACTTGGGGTGCCTTGGAGTCATCTGGGTGGGATGGAGTTGGTTTGCCATTACTATTGCCATAGCACTCTATTTCATCCGAATGTTTTCCGTCACGGCATTCCTTCATCGCTATTTCTCTCATCGCAGCTTCAAGACAAGCCGATTCATGCAGTTTATCTTTGCTGTTATGGCATCAACAGCCTTGCAACGGGGAGCCCTATGGTGGGCTTCTCATCACCGCAAGCACCATCAGCAGTCTGACAGTAAAGATGATGTGCACTCGCCTAATACAAAAGGCTTCGTCTGGTCACACATCGGGTGGCTAACTAGTAAAAAAAATTTTGCAACGGATTACACAGTCATAAAAGACTTTGCCAAGTTCCCGGAACTGGTTTTTCTGAACCGCTACAACAAGCTGGTGCCAGCCTTGATGGCCCTAGGCTTGTACTTTTTGGGTGCTTGGGCGGCAACCCGCTGGCCGATGTTGCAAACTAGTGGAACTCAAGTCCTCGTTTGGGGTTTTTTTGTCAGCACCACAGTGTTATTTCACGGCACGTCCACCATTAATTCATTAGCGCATATTTTTGGAAATCAACGCTTTAAGACAGGCGATCAAAGCCGCAACAACTTCTGGCTGACCCTCATCACTCTGGGTGAAGGCTGGCATAATAACCACCACCATTACATGTATTCAGCTAGGCAAGGTTTCTACTGGTGGGAAATCGACCCCACTTATTATGGACTGAAAGTCATGTCATGGATTGGGATGATTCATGATTTAAAACCAGTCCCGTCCCGAGTCCTTCAAGAAGGCCAAAAATCAAAACCGTGAAGAAGCGCTTGGCAATAATAGGAACAGGTATTTCCGGCATGACTTGCGGTTATTTTTTGCACAAGCATTTTGATGTGGAGTTATTCGAGCAGAATAGTCATGTAGGCGGGCATTCACTTACGATTGATGCAGAGGAAGACTCCAGAAAAGTTCCTATTGATATGGGGTTTATGGTTTTCAACAAAGAGACTTACCCGAACCTAACCCGTTTGTTCAATGAATTGGATGTGCCGATCAAGAATTCGAAAATGTCCTTCAGTGTTCAGCACTTGTCTCTTGATCTGGAATTTTGTGGCTCAAGCTTGAACCATTTTTTCGCACAAAGAAAAAATCTGCTGCGGCCCAAATTTTGGCGCATGATGCTCCAGATAAACCGATTTAACAAAGAGGCGCTCGTCGCGCTGAAGTCCGGTGTTTTTGACGCCCTTACACTACAGGAATATGTTGAGGAAAAAAGATACGGCGAGGATTTTTTGCGTCTCTATATCATTCCCATGAGCTCTGCAATTTGGTCAGCACCTCCAAAATCAATGCTCCAATTCCCAGCGACCACCCTATTACGGTTCTTCCATAATCATGGCTTTCTTGGGCTAAACACACAGCATCAGTGGTTAACCCCAGATGGAGGTTCCAAGCAGTACGTGCACCGACTAACGAGACCTTTTAAGAAAAAGATTCGGACCA
>JAPKBM010000009.1 GCA_026421205.1 Planctomycetota bacterium | reverse complement strand
CCAGCGCTACCCGCAGGGGCAGTCAAACCAGCGTTGAGTTCTGTAAGTGCGCGCTCCAGGCCGTTGTCGCTTTGAGCGACGCCCTGTGCACCAAAAATTAAAGTCGCAGCTGCGACCAAAGCAAGGTTATGTACCTTCATCCGAACTTCCTCCTTAGTTGGCCTAAACCGGCCATCGGTTGATGACCTAATTAAAGGCCGGAATGATTAATTCTCCCCGAAGGGAAAAATCGGAAACAGTACTGGCGAACCAGCCTCATCCCCGAGTTGTAAGTCAACTTCCGCACCGGCCTAAGAGGCCTGAATGAAAGTTGGCGGAACATTTTGCCGTGGCGGCGGTCGGATGCAAGCATTATTTGCACTTTTCCGAAACCACGATTCCGTGTCCTTGGAGTAAATATCGGCAGTGCCCCTTCGCATTTTCCAAAAAGTGCCTGTGATTTGAAATTACTTCTAATCCCCCTAAGCTCTTTCATAGAAAGCGGTTAAACTCTTTCGCTCTCGAGATTTTACTGCCCCTCCCCAAGCCATTCACTTATTACAGCGCCTAACCCCTTGAAAACAAAAGACTTACGGGAATTTCACTTGACTAACTTCTTTTCTCCAACTTTTGCACAAATAATAAACCTTCTTCTACCCTTATAAGCACTCACCCCATGCGCATTCTCTTAGACGGCCGACCACTCCCCCGATTACGCCCTGTAGGCACGCTAGATGCCTCCTGGCGTCACCTTGTCCCAGCCCTCCTGGAGCAAAAGCGTGCGTCGGACCAATTCACCATTCTCTCAGCAAGCTTGGACCCCCAAAAAGCCAAACGCATGGCAACTTACGCAAAAAATGGGGCTGCCATCGCTCACCAATGGTCTTCTCCCCAATTTTTAGCTGACCTCGGCCGCTTCCGCCTTAGCACCGAATCTCTCGTGGGCCCTCAAGATCTACTGCATTTATCACACCCCAGCTGGCTTCTCCCTACCCGAGCCAAAATTGTCGTTTCTGCCCAAAGCCTCCTTTTTCGGCATCGCCCCCAACTCCTCCACCCAAAACAAGTCCATCGCCTTGATAAATCTGCTGTGGTCATGGCTTCTCAGGCATCCTACTGGATTTGCCCAAGCCAATTCATCCAAAAGTCGCTCTGTCAGCACTTTGAAGTGCCCCAGGGCAGAACGACAGTCATTCGCCCTGGGGTCACCGACCACTTTCGGGCCCAAGTGAAGTCGGCAAAAAATATTCCGCCCAAGGATTCCACCCCCTATTTCCTTTTTTTGGGCTCCATTGAGCCCCGACGCAACCTGAAATGTCTGCTTCAGGCCTTCTTCCTTGCCTCCCAAGAGGGACTCAAGGCCAAACTCATCGTGGCTGGTGTCGATGGCTGGAAAGCTAGGAGTATTCAAGAGCTTCCCGAAATCCCCACAAAAGTGCGAGATTCCATCCAATTCACAGGCTTCGTCCCAGAAAAGGATCTGCCGACGCTCTTTGCGCACGCCTTAGCATTTGTGCACCCTTCTCGCTATGAAGCTGCAGGGTCCACCGTGATTCAAGCCATGGCCGCCGGTCTTCCTATTCTGTGCTCCAACCGAGGCGCCCTCCCTGAAGTCGTCCAAGAAGCTGGCCTTACCTTCCACCCCGATGACCCAGAAGCCCTGTCGGGATACTTACTCCGCTTAGAAGCAGATTCGGCCTACCGAACACAGTTGGCGAAGCAGGCACTTGACCAGAGCAAGACCTTTACCTGGCGAGATGCTGCCAAAAAAACTCTGGATGCCTACCAAACAACCCTGGCACTGCCTAGTTAATTGGCTGATAAAGACAAGTCACTCGACTTGATTTCTGACTTTTCCGCAAAAGCAGCCGCCCGAGCCAGCACATTTTGCAGTTCTCGAATATTGCCCGGCCAGGCATACGCCAGTAACTCTTTTTTGGCACTCGATGACAACACGGCCGTCGGCACACCCTCGACTCCTTTTTTATGCAGAATAAAGTCTGCCAGCAAAAGGACGTCGGTGGCCCGATCCCTGAGCGGGGGAAGTTCCACAGTCAGCACAGCCAGCCGGTAGTACAGGTCCTCTCGGAAGAGCCCCTTCTTAATTTGCTCCGGCAAATGCTTGTTTGTGGCTGCCACAACACGAACATCCACCTTCTCCATTTGATTGGACCCCACCGGCCGAACTTCACCCTCTTGGACAAAACGAAGAAGCTTCACCTGCAATTCCATCGGCATTTCACCGATTTCGTCTAAAAAAAGCGTGCCGCCCGCCGCCGACGCCGCGTAGCCCACACGATCTTGGTGCGCACCGGTGAACGCCCCTTTTTTGTGCCCGAAAATCTCTGCCTCCAATAAAGTCGCAGGAATGGCCGCACAATTCACGGCCACAAAGGGACCCTTTCTTCGGCCGCCGTGCTGGTGCAATGCCTCAGCCACCAGCTCCTTTCCCGTACCTGTTTCTCCTGCAATCAAAACCGAAACATCCGTATGCACAATTTTTCCGAGCAAAGCAAAGATTTTCTCCATGGCCGGTGATTTGCCCACCATTCCAAATTTTTGCGGGAACCCCCCTTGGGGCTCCGCAGGAGCGACTGCTTGAGAATCGGCCCAACCGCGCAATATTTCCGCCAAGTCCTGCCGTTCCTCCGCTTTCAAGTACTTTGCGGAGCGCAAAATATCTTGTAATTCGTCGAGAAGTCGGCCGGCCTCGCTCATATTTCCTCAGAATCACTCCTCAGCAGGCGAACCGCACGGCCAATGTAATGGATGCCACTTAAGACGGTCAAGCCCATCATGAGCCAAAAAACTACGATGAAAAAATGTGGCTCCCGGGTATGCATCAGAAAATCTAAGTGCAAGACTTCGGGCGCGCGGCCCGCTACCCCCAGAGGTATCGCCAAATAAAACGCCTGCACAATCAATTTCCACTTTCCATACCGATCTGCGGGAAACTGCATGCCACGGCTTTCCACCATGCCACGGATTGCCGTCACCAAAAACTCCCTAGAAAGTAGTAACACCACGCCCCAAATCGGCATGATGGCGAGGAAATCTCCCTCACGGGCCAAACCATCCGCCGCCGTCAGGTAAATGGCCGTTCCTAACATGAGGACTTTGTCCGCCACAGGGTCCGCAACCCGTCCAAATGCACTGACCCAATTATTTCGGCGAGCTAACCATCCATCAAAGAAATCCGACAAACTCGCCGCCAAGAAAAGCCAAAATGCAAAAAATGCGAGCCTCTCAATTTCACTTGGGTCCTTTGCCTCTACCAAATCTCCTAAAAACCAAAAACAAGCCACGGCAAGCACAAGGCGAGCAAGAGTGATGAGATTAGGTAGATGACGAGCTTTCATAGGAGAGGGGAGCTACCGAAGTACTTCCGCCTCCAAATCATAGCCGTTTGCCGCCGTCACCTTGACGGGAAGAAGGGCTCCCGTAGAAAGATTGTGCTGCGGGTCCGCCACGCGCACCAATGCGTCCACCTCTGGCGCGTCGGCCACGCTTCGGGCCACAGCCCAGTCCCCCTCTGAATCATCCACCAACACTTCAATGACTTCATCAACTCGAGTTTTTTGCAAAGCCGCATGGATTTCAGCCTGCTGCTCCATAATCTCGCGCTGACGGTCCTCCGCCTCCTCGAGAGAACAACGATCTTCTTCTCCTCCCGCCACAGTGTTCTTCTCTGGCGAATACGGAAATGCGCCAAGACGTTCAATCTTAAACTCCTTCAAGAAATTTTTGAGTTCTTCAAATTCTTGTCGACCTTCTCCAGGGTGGCCGACTAACACCGTCGTCCGCAAAGTCATCTCGGGAACTTCATTTCGTAAACGATCCAATATTCCGCGCACGCTCTTTGATGTTCCACCACGACGCATGCGCTTTAAAACAGGAGTTGAGATATGCTGAATTGGAATATCTAAATACGGCAACACGTTGTCATAGGAGTTCATGACTTCGGTCAAACGCCAGGGGAATGCATTAGGGTAGGCATACATTACCCGCAACCAATGCAAGCCATCTACCTGCGCCATGGCCTCCACGAGCTCCGGCAGTCGAGTGGCGCCAGCGCCCGGAAGATCTTTTCCATAACCCGTGGAGTCTTCGGCAACTAACACAACTTCGCGTACGCCTTGCGCCACAAGGTTTTGCGTTTCCTCCACGACCGTTTCCACGGACTTACTTCGTTGCTTTCCGCGAATTGCCGGAATGATGCAGAAGGCACATTCATGATCACAGCCATGAGATGGCCGTAAATAGGCATAAGACCGAGGTGTCTGCAGCAAACGCAACAACTCCCCTTGACCCTGCGGAGATCGACCCCCGTCTTCCTCTCTTACTTTTCTACCGCGCAACACTTCTTCCACAATCCGTGCGATATTGGAATAATCACTAAGCCCCAAGAAGGCATCGACTTCAGGAAATGCAGCTTCAATTTCCGGACGAAATTTTTGGGGCAAGCAGCCAGCAACAATGACCGACTTCAAATCACCGGCCGCCTTGGCCTTCAGTAATTTTTGAATAGCCGCTTCTGATTCTTCCCTCGCCGGCCCAATAAAAGAACACGTGTTGAGCACTGCCACATCTGCGCCCTCTACCGAACCCGTCAAGGTGTACCCCTCGGCGCCCAGCCGACCCAAAATATTTTCCGAGTCAATCAAGTTCCTTGCGCAACCCAAGTGGACCAACGCAATATGAACATTGTTATCCATGAATTACTGACCCCCTTTTTGTGATTCCCACTCTTCCAATGTGAACATGACTTCGCGCGCTTTAGACCCCACAAACGGCCCTAAAACACCTTGTTCCGTCATAATATCAATCAAGCGACTTGCCCTAGTGTAACCTACAGAGAGTGCACGCTGCAATAAAGATGCCGACCCTCGACCACTTTGAAGAATGACGCGGACCGCATCATCGTACAAAGGATCATCCACATCAGACCCGCCACCGGAAGGCCCTTTCATCTGCACAAGATCTTCAAGAAACTCCGGCTTCCCGTGCTTGCGAAGGTAATTACAAATATCGCGCACCTCGCGCTCACTCACAAATGCACCTTGCCCACGCGTTAAAGCACTGGCCCCAGGCGGGCGGTATAAAAAGTCACCATTGCCCAGTAAACCGTCGGCGCCACCTTCGTCCAATATGACGCGGCTATCTACCGCCGAAGTTACGCGGAATGCCATTCGCACAGGCAAGTTCATTTTGATTAAGCCCGTAACGACATCTGTGCTTGGCCGCTGCGTCGCCACCAATAAGTGGATTCCCGCTGCCCGCGCCTTCGCGGCCAAACGAGAAATTGCAATCTCAACCTCCTTTGCACTCACCATCATCAGGTCTGCAAGTTCATCGATAACCAAAACGAAGTACGGCATCGTATCTGGGTACTCGTCAGGGTCATAATTCTCACCCACACGCTCTTTCAGTTCTTTTTGGCTTAACGCATTATAGTCGGAAATATTCCGGACCCCCGATTCCTTGAACATGAACAAGCGATCATCCATCTGCCGAACCGCCCACTCCAAAGTAAAGGGCGCTCGCTTCATGTCCGTCACAACCGGACAAAGTAAGTGAGGAATATCCTGATAAAGCTGCAACTCCACTTGCTTCGGGTCAATCAGCACAAAGCGCACTTGATCTGGAGTGCGCGTCAAGAGCATGGTCAGCAAAATAGAATTCAAACAAACCGACTTACCAGAACCCGTGGTCCCCGCAACCAACATGTGCGGCATCTTTGTGAGGTCTTCCACCGCCGGTTTCCCCAACGTGTCTCTACCTAAGACCATCGGCAAACGATTCTTATTCCAATCCAAATCCGCGCCTTCATAAACATCTTTCAAGCGCACGGGATCTCTCTTTAAATTAGGCACTTCCACACCCACCGTGGTGCGACCCGGCAATGGATAAACAATCCGCACGCCGTGACTTCCTAAGGCAACGCCCAAGTCATCGCGCTGATTGTTTAATTTCCGGACCGAAACGCCCGCGGCAAGTTGCACTTCAAATAAAGTCAACGTCGGCCCACGCTCTGCGCCAATGACTGTGGCCGACAGCCCAAAAGCATCAAAGGCACCCTGGAGGCGTCGGCCTAGCTCATCAATCTCTTCTTGCATTTGAGATCGATCCACTCGTTCGCTCGGTGCAAGAATCGTTGAAGGCGGCAACGAATCTAGGCGGGGCTTTTTAACCCGACGCTTCGGCTTTTCCTGCTCATCAAATTCCACCTGAGCCGTGCGTGTTTCTGGGGCTGTTGAAATACCTGGAAGAGATTCCCCTTCGCCTAATACGGCGGCCACTGCTGCAGCAACCGGTTGGACGATTTCCTTGGCCGGCTTTTCCTTGGCCGGCTCCGCAACTTGATTTTTTTCGAGAAGGGAGCCCTTAGACATTTCTAACTCTGCCTGGGTCATCGAAGGAATATTCTGCAAAGGCGACCGTTTTTCCGCGGAATCGGCGATTTCTTCCTCCGGATGAAAAGGCTTGATCAGCTTTGAGGCGCTGTCCAAGGCCTTTCGTACTCCACGCTTTGCCTGTTTTTTATTCTCCCGCGTCTCCTCTTTCAATGAAATTCGCTTTGCGGACAGCGGCAATTCAGGCTGGCGTAACCGATCTTGTCCCTTTTTCAAAATATCCTTAATCAACGGAATAAAAGCCCATTCCGTAGCAAACAAAGACGAAATACCGCCCAACAAGAGCAGCAATACGGTCACACCAAAGCCGCCCAAAGCTGCCTCAAGAGAAGGGAAAACCTGCGCTCCAAGCCACCCCCCCGTTCCAGCAGGAAAGGTCAAGCTGGGCTCAGACACTCCAGAAACGCCGTGCGAAGCAATGGAAACCGTCAACGATAAAACTAAAACACCAAGAAACTTCAGGGCTGGATTTTCACTCCCCTCCGGCCGCACTAGCCGAGCTAGGCCCCAAAAAATGCCAAAGCAAGGAGCCAAAAAAGCCCCGATGCCTAAAAACCGCATGAAAACATCCGCCAATACCTGCCCTAAATGCCCGCAAATATTGCCGCCAACATTGCCGGCCTCATAGTCCAAGAGGGCTACAAAGGTAAAGACAGAAAATGCCGCCAAAATCATGCCAAACGGCTGACGCCCACTTCGGCCCTGAAAAGCATCCCAAGCTCTGCCACCACACCACACAAGAAGCGAAACCACAGCCATCCCTAAGGACCCTATCCAGCCAAAAACGATACGAAGCCCCTCCACAACGAAACCAAGATTGGCGCCGATGAAGCTAGGGCGGGAAGACGATTTTTTGCGGGGGGCCATGAAAGGATGGGGGGTGGCGGTCCCCTTCGCACTCATCCTAAAAAGAAAAGGGTCGCTATTCCAGCGAAGACGGGAAGGTCTGCTGAACTAACCATCGCGCCAGACTCGTTTTAGCCGAAGGCCCCTTTTTTTGAACTCCGCCAAAAGCGTCCAAGAGTGTCAAGGAGGCCCGCGTGGCACCCTGAGCCTCTGGATGATTCAAAACCACCCAATCTAAATGCTTTGCCTTCAATTTCCGCAAAGCCTCCTCGTGCCCCGATCCACTTTCTAAAGCAAAGCCGACCACCTTCCGACGCCCCTTCTGTGCCGCCAAAGTCTGCACAATGTCGGAATTCGGAATTAATTCTAGAACTCGCCCCTCGCCGGCCTGCATTTTCAGCTTTTTTTGAGAACACTGGGTTGGACGATAATCCGCAACCGCAGCCACAGCAATCAAACCATCACAATCCTTCCAAAGCCGACGGCATGTGGTCAACATTTCTTGAGCGGTTTCCACTAATTCCAACTGTGCACCCTTCGGGGGCCGCAAAGCAACGGGGCCACTTACCAAGACGACTTCATGGCCGACAGCTAAAAGGGCGCGAGCAAGGGCATATCCCATACGACCACTAGAGTGATTGCTTAAAAAACGAACCGGGTCAATCGGTTCTCGTGTTGGTCCGGCCGTGACTAAGACCCTCACAGGGCTCGTTGCACTGCGATGAGGACGTCGGCAGACTCCACCATGCGGCCAAAACCTTCTTCCCCACATGCCGTTGGACCGGAAACGGGGCCAACAAAAATCCAACCATCTTGCTTCAGTGTCTGCGCGTTTCTCTGAACCGCAGGATTCGCCCACATTTCGGGATTCATAGCAGGAACAATCAAGCGTGGTTTTGTGACCTCGAAGGCCAAAGCCAAAGACCCCAGTAAATCTGGCGCTAAGCCCTGCGCAATTAAGCCCATCCGGTCTGCGGTAGCTGGAACCACCAAAAACAAATCTGCCGACCGAGCGAAAGCAATATGGTCCATACCCGCAGGGTCTAAAGGCTCCCATTCATGGTCAAGTGCTGGGTTACCCGTGACACACGCAAACTGCAAAGGCGTAACCAAACCCGTTGCCGCCTCAGTAAGAACCGCCGTGACCTCATGGCCTTCTTGCGCCAAAGTGCTACAAACAGCAACCGCTTTGAAACAGGCTGCGCTCCCCGATACTCCAACTAATATTTTGCTCATGCTTTCACCTCCAAACCTAACAAGGCAATCACTCCTTGAATCATTTCTTCTAAATCATCGTTGACGACAACGTGGTCATACTCCTGGGCCCATTTCATCTCTTCTTCCACAATAGCAAGGCGGCCATTCATCTCCTCTTCCGACTCCGTGCCCCGCCGACGCAAGCGGTCTCTCAAGACATCCAAAGAAGGCGGCATGACAAATAAAGAAAGCATGGGAATGCCACTCTCCTTCAACTGCTTTTGTCCTTGAACATCAATCTCCAACAAGATGTCTTGGCCAGCCTCAATGCTCTTGTGTACATCAGAGCGCAATGTCCCATAGGAACGGCCGTGGACTGTGGCGTACTCCAAAAAAGCGGCTTTGGCAACAAGGGCATCAAAGGCATCTTGTGAAAGAAAATGATAATCCTTTCCGTCGACCTCGTTCTTTCGCGGAGAACGTGTCGTGGCGGAGACTGAAAAATCCACGGTTGGATACGTCACCAGGCGGCGCCATAACGTGGTCTTTCCGGATGCCGTCGGCCCAGAAATTACGATCAAACGGCCACGGTCATTCGACATTGGCCACCTGCTCCTTCAGCTGTCCAGCAAGAAGTTTCATGGAGACGACGAAGGCAGACATGGTGGAATCTCCCGACTTATTTCCCAGCGTTGTAATTTCTCGATGACACTCTTGCACCAAGAACTCGATCTCTCGTCCACAGGGGCCACCAGCCAGCAGGATCTCTTCTAAGCGAGCGAAATGAATTTCAAGTCGTGCAATTTCTTCACGCACATCGGCTTTATCAGCCAAGGCCACCATTTCTTTCGTCAAATCCAAGGATTCCAAGACATCGGCCGATGCCATTGCTTCCTGAACGCGTTGCTGCATTCTTCCTTGCGCCGCTTCCACCGCTTTTGGGGCCCGCCGATGCACTTTCTTCAAAACGGCTGACAACTTTCGGAGCAAGGATTGCAATTCACGACGCAAGCGCTGCCCCTCGTTGGCACGAAAATCTTGCAAAGAATCAACGGCTTCTTTCAAAGCCATTATCGCTGTTTTCGCCACCGCTCGCGAGACGGAGGAAGACTCTGTCCCCTCTTCATAGGCACCGGGCAAAGCCAATAATTCTGCCATGCGGGGGTCTTGCTCCTCAAGACCAAGGCCCTTTTCCACTTGCCGCCATTCTTTCAAATACCGACGGAGTACTTTTTTATCCATGACTGCCGCCGGATGTTCATGCAAACGAATCCGCAGATAACCTTGCACCGACCCTCGCGTCAACCGTGCGCGTAATTTCCCCTCTAGCACAGGCTCCAAAGCCAAGCGATCTGCGGGAACGCGTAATTTCAAGGACAGGCCTTTGCCATTCACGGAGCGCAATTCCACTTCCGCCGATGCAACCCGACCCTCCGCGCGCCCTCGACCGTACCCGGTCATGCTGAAAAGGGGCGGGGAAGAAGAATCGGCCACGTTTACAACCCTGGACGACTTCCTGGTTTTACCGCTGGATCGGCACCTTCCGCACAAAGCGGACAGGCGTCGGCGGACCAAGAAGGGATTTCTAATTCCGTCAATGCGTAATAAGGGAGGGCATCAAAGGGGTCGGAACGGCCAGAACGATTCACGATAGATGCAACGGAAACCAATCCTGCGCCCATTTCTTGAAGCATCACGACCACTTCTTTTGCGCTTTTTCCCGTCGTCACCACATCTTCAGCAACCAAGACACGTTCGCCAGGCTGAATGGAAAAACCTCTACGCAAAGTAAACCCACCTTTCGGGGCGCGTTCTGCAAAAACACCCCGTACCCCAAATGCCCGTGCTAATTCATAGCCGAAGGTTACTGCGCCCATGGCGGGGCCAACGATGACATCGAAAGGGTTCTCTTCGTCAAGGTCAGTACGAATCACCGAGGCCAAATCTGCGCAAACCTCTTCGGAAAAGGAGGGGTGTTGCAGTAAGCGGGCGCATTGCACATAGCGCCCCGCATGCCGCCCTGAAGACAACAAGAAATGACCCTCTAATAGAGCGTTGGAATTTTTCAGCAATTCCAAAGTTCGTTCGGGAGCGTCAATCACGACTAGTTGTTTTGCAGGGGAATCTCAGGAGTGCCCAAGCCCGCTGCATTCAGATCTTCGTTCATCACAGAGCCAACATCACTGTCATTCGTCCAGTGCAAAGCAAGTGCAGAAAAAAGAAATACGAAAAACAAACCGAAAGTGAAACGGTTGATGCCACCAGATCGCACACCAAAGGTTGCAGCACCAGCACCTCCGAAGGCGTCGGACAAGCCACCACCCTTACCTTCTTGAAGAAGAATCACCAAGATGAGAAGGAAAGCGGAAGCGAAGAAAATTGTGTAGAGAAGAAACTCAATCATGAGATGAGGCCGGGTTAGCTCCCGGAGACGGCGTCAAGGATGGGACCGAATTGGTCTATGGAAAGTGAGGCGCCCCCAACAAGGCCGCCGTCGACATCAGGTTGGCGAAGAAGCTCCGCCGCGTTGCTTGGCTTCATGCTTCCCCCGTAGAGGATGGGCATTTGCTCGGCGACGTCAGCCCCTAGGATATCCGACGCCATGCGACGGGATTCCTGGTGGGCGTCTTGAGCCATGCCGGGGGTGGCGGTTTCCCCCGTGCCAATGGCCCAAACTGGCTCATAAGCCAGAGAAATTTTTGTGACGTACTGATTCTGAACCACCTTCAAGGCCTGAATCTGGCGCTCTAGCACTTCATAAGTCTTACTGGCCTGGCGCTCTTCATAAGTTTCACCGATGCACAGCATGACCTCCAGCTTTGCCTTCAGGGCAATTTTTACTTTTTCTGCTATCCAAGCATCCGTCTCGCCGAACACATGCCGACGTTCACTATGGCCGATTAAAACCAGCTGTGCCCCCATATCGCGCAACATGTAAGGGCTAATTTCCCCCGTGAAGGCGCCTTCTTTTTTTCCCCAACAATTTTGCGCGCCTAAAACAACACCACTGCCCCGAAGATTTCGACGCACATGATCTAAGTGGACATAAGTAGGAAAGACAATGCATCGGCGTGAAGTGGACGCGCCATGATGAGCCGCAACCTCTCGGGCAAGGGACGAAGCCTTGCGCTTTGTGAGATTCATTTTCCAGTTTCCAGCAATAACAGGGGTACGAGTCATAAGATAGAAAGGTTTGAGGACGAAGAAACGTTGGAGCGCGAAAGACGTCGGCCACAGGCCTCCAAAACTAAAGCGGTGGTTGGCAAAGTTTGTGCAAAAGTATCTAAACTCAAGGCCTGACCCGCATCAGAGATGGATTGTTCAGGATGAAGGTGAACCTCCACTAAGAAGCCATCGGCGCCCGCCGCAGCAGCCGCGTGCATCATGGCAGGAACCACACTGGCCACGCCGGTGCCGTGACTAGGATCTACCAAAACAGGAAGATGCGTGCGCGCTTTCAAAAGAGGTATGGCCGACAAGTCCAACAGGTTTCGCACGGCAGGGTCAAAATGCCGCAGGCCACGCTCACACAAAAGAATTTGTTCACTGCCCGCATCGGCTAAATATTCCGCAGCATTCAAAAACTCAGACAAGGTGGCGCTCATTCCTCGCTTCAATAAAACAGGCCGTTGCATTTGGCCAACTTCCTTGAGGAGCGCATAATTCATCATGTTTCGAGAACCAATTTGCAAAATATGGGCGTGCTCACCGACGGCATCTAAATCCTTCGGGTCCAAGGCTTCCGTAACCACCGCCAAGCCGGTTTGCCGCGCAACATCGGACAAAATCTCTAGCCCTGGACGGCCCAACCCCTGGAAAGCATAAGGAGAAGTGCGTGGCTTGAAAGCTCCGCCGCGCAGGGCCGTGGCACCTGCCTGCTTGAGGCCCTTTGCCAAAGTCAGCAAGGTTTCGTGATCCTCGACCGAGCACGGCCCCGCAATAGCGGACGCGAACCCTCCTCCGAAAATGGCATCTTCCACCTGAACAGTCAAAGCACCCCGACAAGGGTCCCCTACATGAAAGAGGGGCTCTTTGGTTGCCTGAAAAGCCTCTACACCCTCAATAGACAACAGGCCCTGCCGAAGGTCTTCCCTCATAACTCCTTTTCTGAAAGAGAGTTGCATGGACCGATTTCGATAGTCCGGCGTGCCGACGACCTCTCCACCCCAGGTCAAACTCAAGGCACGTACCTCCCCAAGAACCCGCTCGAATTGAGCAGGAGCTAAAGAAGGCTGGAGGAGGAGGTGCATGGGCTGTGATTGTCCTTCTTTGGAACGGAGGGAACCAAGAAAAAGGCGAAAAATCATAGGTTTTCGGGCATTTTAGGTCAATCCCCAAGCCAAAGAACATTTCGGCCTCGTTATCCTCTTAAGCCATGAATCGCTTGGAGAAAGAGGAACTAGAAAAGGAACGGCTCCATCCGGCCGCCATGTACTCCGCGGACTCCGCTGGAAGGGCCTTTGATGAAGTGCCTGACCCTTGGCGAACGCGCTTCGAACGAGACCGAGACCGCATCATTCACTGCTCGGCCTTTCGGCGCCTGATGTACAAGACACAGGTTTTTGTCAATCACGTCGGAGACAATCAACGCACGCGAATGACGCACTCCTTAGAGGTTCTCCAAGTCTCTCGTTCTCTCGCGGCTGCACTCAACATGAATGAACCCTTGTGCGAGGCGATTGCTTTAGCCCATGACCTCGGCCACCCACCTTATGGCCACGCCGGCGAAAAAATGCTAGACGAGTGCATGAAAGACTTCGGCGGTTTTTCCCACAACCGACAATCCTTGCGCGTGGTTGATATTTTGGAACGCCGAAGCCCAGAATACTTTGGACTGAACCTGACCGTAGAAACAAAGGATTCCCTGAGGAAGCATGAAACCGTGACCGACTTGGAAACAGGCCAAGCATTGCGCTTCCCCTTGCTAGAGGCACAACTTGTGGACTTGGCGGACTCCACGGCTTATCACTATCATGATGTTGATGATGGCATTCGGGAGAAAATCCTTGATCCAAACCACATGGAAAAAGAACTTCCGCTCTGGGCCATGTCCATGGAAGCTGCGCGAAAGCGTCATCCCAACCATGACGATGACTTCCTTATGTGGCGTCGGGCGGCCAACGAACTTCTTGGCATTACCATTGAAGATATCCGTGCGGAATCCACAAAGCGCCTTGAGCAATCTTCCGCATCTCACTTCAAAGATGCGCAAACTGAGGAAAGGCGGCTGATTGGGCATTCTGCATCCTTCCACACCATGGTGAGTGACCTTCACAAGTACCTCTATGAGCATATGTATTTCAGAGAAGAAGTGAACTGGCACGTCCGCCGAGCCACCGACCTCCTTTCTCACGTTTTTCAGGCAGTTCTAAAAAAAGACGACCTTATTCCATCTCGTTTTTTTGCACACGGGGACTCCAAAGAGCGCGCGGCCTGCGACTTCCTTCAAGGCATGACGGACCGTTACGTAGAGCGAATTGCCAAGGACCTTGGCGTCCTACCGACCTACTAGGCCAGGAAGGCGCGCACCGACGCCACACGCTTCTTCAAGAGAATCGCCCAGGGCCAAACGACAAGCAATCGCTGTAGAGAGGGCGCAGCCCGTGCCGTGCACCGCCGTAAAACCTTCCACGCGAGGATGTGTATAAAGAACATCTGCTTGCTCAGGCCGTAGGAGAATATCTTCTACCAAAGAGCCCGCTTTCTCCGCATGACCGCCCGTCAACAACACGGCGGAAATATTGGCGTAATCCTCTCCCGCGCCATATTCACTTTGATTCGGCGTCACTAAAGAGGCCAACGGGAAAAGATCCTCTTTCAAAACACGCTCTCCACGCTTCGTTAACAAACGGACGTCCGTCGAAACCGACAAAGTGGCCTTGCCGATGGGGTCCACAATCAAGGGAAGTTCTGGATGGCCAAGGAGAAACTTTGCAACGGCACGCACGACACGGGCATTTCCCAAAGCCCCTGTCTTTACCGCTTTCACTCTACCAGACAAAAGTGCCACGCGCATATTCGCTACCACGGCGTCGGCCTCTTTAGGGTAGACCGCCTGTAACCCATACGAACTTTGCACCGTATCTACGGCCGGGATTCCAAAAAATTCACAGCCCAACAAATGGCAAATCCGCTCATCCATCTGCAACCCCGCACCCATGACAGGGTCGGAACCCGCAATACAAAGAATGATCGGTGGGAGAGTCAACTCAATCCCAGCGACCGGCAATGTGGTAGCCACAATCCACGTAGAGGACATCGCCGGTGACGCCACTGGCTAAATCACTTGCCAAAAATGCCGTGGCATCTCCAACCTCTTTTTGAGTAATATTTCGTCGCAATGGACACACGCCTATATGCAAGTCCAGTTTTTCTTTCAAACCGCTCACAGCCGACGACGACAAAGTCTTCACGGGGCCTGCGCTGACCGCATTGACTCGGATTTTGCTGGGCCCCAGATCAGCGGCCAGATAACGCACACTCGCTTCCAATGAAGCCTTCGCGACACCCATCACGTTATAGCCCGGAATCGCTCTTTTGGCACCGATGTATGAAAGGGTCACAATCGACCCACCCTGGGGCATCATTTTTTCCGCTTCCTTCGCCATCGCGCACAAGGAGTAGGAGGAAATATCCTGCGCCACGTGATAGCCCAAACGAGAGGTGTCGACGAAGCGTCCCTGAAGATCTTCGCGATTGGCAAAGGCGATGGCATGCACCATAAAGTCAATTTCCCCAAGTCGACTCCCAAGAACCTTGAAAGTGGATTGGATGGATTCATCACTAGTGACATCGCAAATCAAAGGCTCCCCTAAGCCTATAGAGGCAGCAAGCGGCGTGACTTTTTGGCGGAATCGCTCATTGGCGACGCACAAAGTGAGCTCTGCGCCTTGCTCCTGAGCTGACTGAGCAATGGCCCAAGCTAAACTGTTTTTGTTGGCGACTCCAAAGATAACGCCTTTTTTTCCTTTTAGAATCATGGTAACCGTCCTGTCCGTATTTCCCTTATTGTGCGTCCGCCTACAGCCGGTTGGAAGCCGAGAATGCAAAGAACCCTTAGAATACGTCCCTATGGCCGGCGAATCCGTTGATTTCCGACCTCTTGAAGACCTCCTTGGCCATGTTTTCCGGAATCGCTCCCTACTTCAGGAAGCTTTGACCCACGCCTCGGCCAAAGAGGCCCACAATGAGCGCCTTGAGTTCCTCGGCGACGCGGTCCTGAACCTCGTCGTGGTGGATCTCCTTTTCTCGCATTTCCAAAATGCGCGGGAAGGAGAACTTACGGAAAGAAAATCACGCCTCGTGTCTCGCGCCACACTAGAGAAAACAGCACAACAAATGGGCCTTGCCGAATGGGTTGAAATCGGCCCAAGTTTGGCTGAAGTGACTCCGTCGGTTTTAGGGAATGCCCTTGAGGCTTTACTCGGTGCAATTTACTTAGACACCCTCGTTCCCGATCGACTTTCTCATTGCACAGAAGTCGTTCGTGCTTGGCTAAAAGAACCGTGGAATCATCTCGTCGATGACCGCTTGCTGCCCGGCGTAAAAAGCCGTCTCCAGCATTGGGCGCAAAAAGAGAAAGGCACACTTCCAGAATACCGCGTTAAAGATTCTTTTGACCACCCAACCACACACGCTTTTTTAGTCACTGCGCGCGTCGGCAAACGAGAGTTCCCGGAAGCTTGGGGTTCCACAAAAAAAGAAGCGGAACGCTGGGCCGCGTGGGAAGCACTTCGCGTGCTCAATGACCATGCCAACTAAGCGACTCCAAAAAACGCCTTCCTTCCAAGACCTCAAAAAGGCTTGGAAGATTGCGGGAAACCGACCCCTTCACTGGGGTGGGCTGTGGGGTGCTTCGAAAGCTTGCCTTACGGCAGGGCTCAAACCACCTCTCTTATTAATTATCGCCGACTCTCATGCCGTGGAATTAGCGCTTGATGACTTAACGGCGTTCGGCGCGGGCGGAGTCCCTTTTCCTGCACGAGAGAGCAGCTCAGGAACAGAACCTGAAGTCCTCCGCGAGCGTCACCACGCCCTAAACTTGGCACAGCGAAAAGGCTTCGGTGGCATTTTGGTAGCCCCAATCTCCGCACTTTTACAACCCGTACCCTCGGCAAAAGACAAAACGCTGGAGTTACACCTCAAAGAAAACATGCGCGTGGATCCAGAGGCGTTCATGAAACAACTGTTGGGCGCTGGGTTCGAACGAGTGCCGTCCATTCATGAGCCAGGAGAGTTTTCCCGACGTGGCGATATTCTAGATTTTTTCTCTCCCACAATGGGAGAACCCCTACGTCTTGAATTTTTTGGCGATGAACTAGAAAGCGTACGTGTCTTTGATTTAAAAACTCAGCGTACGCGACATGTTCTAAAAAGCGTCGTGGTCCCCTTAACTCAAGGCCTCCCGCTTGTCGGAGCCGCACACGACACGCTTCTCCTTGAGCGCCTTCCAAAAAACTTTTCTGTGGTTGCCTGGGAACCCTCTGCCATCGACGAATCCATACAACGATTGCGTGGCCAAGGCGCCGAGTGGGTTGCGGCATTGAACCGCCATCAAAACCTGGTGCAGCAACGCCCACAGCTTCAATTAGCCACACTGCCAGGCCAAGACGGCAGTTTGACCACGCTATCCGTAGAAGAATATTGTCAAGGGGTGGCAACCGGTGGCAGCTTATTAGCGCAACGAGCGGAAGACGGTGAAAATGCCTATGTGCTTTGCTCCACATCGGCAGAGGCCGATCGCTTGGAACAGATTCTTCAAGACTCGGGGGTTGCACATCCAAAGTTACACCGAAAGACCGCCGGACTTTCCCGTGGTTTTCGTATTCCTGAAGCGCGGCTTACCGTACTCCATCATCGAGAGCTCGTTCCTGGCCATGGAGTTCATCGACCAAAACCGCGCCATAGTCAACAGCTAGACACAGAAACCGTCAAGAGTGCCCATGCGTTGCGCCCCGGGGATTGGGTTGTTCACGCAGTTCATGGCGTCGGCTGTTTTCGGGGTTTAGACTCCGATGGAAAGGAGGGGCAAGACTTTCTTCTTTTAGAATTTCGGGACAAAGCAATCTTGCGCGTTCCCGCATCCCGCGTTGATTTAGTGGAGCGTTATGTCGGTGCAGGCGGAGGATCTCCCAACCTAGACCGTCTCGGGTCGGGCTCGTTTTTAAAACGTCGTCAAAAGGTTGCGGACGCCGTCGAAGATATGGCCGCCGACATGCTGGAAATTCAGGCAACGCGTACCTCACTTCCTGGGTTTGCCTTTCCTGAACCAGGAGAAGACCAACGAAACTTTGAGGCTTCTTTTCCTTGGGAGGACACGCCGGATCAAGCACAAGGAACGCGGGAAATCCACGATGATCTTTCATTGCCAAGAGCCATGGACCGCCTGCTTTGTGGCGATGTCGGTTATGGAAAAACGGAGTTGGCCGCCCGCGCCGCATTTCGGGCTATCCACGCAGGAAAACAGGTCGCTATTTTGGTTCCCACTACGGTGCTTGCGGAACAGCACTTCCAAAGCTTCTGCCAACGCTTTGCCGATTGGCCGATAGAGATTGCAGCGCTTTCCCGACTCGTTCGTCCCGCCGACCGCCGCCAAGCCCTGGCTGGATTAGCCTGTGGGAAAATAGACCTTGTCATCGGAACACACAGGCTTTTGTCCAAAGATGTTCATTTTTCGAACCTTGGGTTAGTTGTGATTGACGAAGAACAACGCTTCGGTGTCAAACATAAAGAATTATTGAAGAAAAAGCGGGCACAAGTTGATGTTCTCACACTTTCCGCAACTCCTGTCCCACGCACCCTGCACATGGCGCTTGCAGGAATCCGAGACATCACGACCTTAAGTACGGCACCAAAAGGCCGCCAAGAAGTGCACACGGAAATCCGTTTCGACAATGAATCTGATCTCATCCAAGATGCGCTCCAAAGAGAAGTGGGCCGTGGTGGACAAGTTTTCTTTGTGCACAACCGAATTCGAACACTGGAGTCAGCGGCTGAGAAGTTGCGTCGAAAAGTCCCTGGACTACGCGTTGAAATTGGCCATGGACAGATGGAGCCAAAACAATTAGAGCGCGTCATGTTGCAATTTGTCCGTGGTGAAATTGACGTTCTTTGTTCCACGACCATCGTTGAAAGTGGCCTAGACATTCCTAACGCGAATACCATTTTCATTGATGGTGCACATCGTTATGGCCTAGCCGACCTCCACCAACTGCGCGGACGCGTAGGCCGCTCTTCAAAACGTGCTTGGTGCTACCTCCTTGTCCCCAAAGGTCAGCCCCTTCCCATGGATGCGCGCCGTCGGCTCAAAGCCGTAGAGGAACTACGGTATCTCGGTGCGGGATTTCAAATTGCCATGAGGGATTTGGAAATCCGTGGTGCGGGGAATTTGCTGGGTGCAGAACAATCGGGCCATATCGCCGCAGTCGGCTATGAAACCTATCGAAAACTTTTGGCGCAAGCGGTGGCACGGCTTCGGAATGAACAAAAATCTCAGGAGAAGTCTGGGGAAACCATCGCTGACGTTTCTCTTGGCGTACAAGCTGCGGTTTCCCCTTTGTACATTACGGAGGAAGAAGCGCGAATGGAGGTCTTGCGGGATTTTGATGCTTTGCGCACCCCCCAAGAAGTCAATGCCATACTCGCAAGCTTGAAGGATCGCTTCGGCCCTGCCCCGGAAGAAACTCAGCGACTTGCTCAGCTATTTTTTCTGAAGCATCGCCTTGGTGCCTTAGGGCTGTCACGCGTACAGCGCATTGAGGGCCACCTCCTTTGTAAACTCACTGATGCGAAAAAACTCACCCGCGCCCTCGCCCCCCACCAAATAGATCTCCGTATTCTCACGCCCCGCCAAGCTCACTGGATTTTGCCGAATCCCAAGGAAGATGCAAAATCTGTTCTTCAGTACCTTTTTAAAGTAGCTTCCTCTTGCCGTCTCCCCCGCGCGAAGCGAAAATCAACATCAACATCAGCTCCATGATTCCCCTCTCTCTCCTTTTTCTGGCCAGTTTTCAAGCTCCCGCATCGGCAACACCTCAAGAAATTGTGCTGGATCAAACCCTGGCTATTGTCAATGACCAAGTGCTCACCATGTCGGACATTCAACGTGAAATTGATCTCATGATTCGAGAGCGCGGCATGGACCCCAAAACACTCGGGCCAGAGGGCCAAAGAGCGCTCACGCAAATGGCGCTTCAAGGCCGCTTGCTTGACATGTTGTTCCAGGAAGGCTTCCGCCTATCCGGCATGGACCCGGCTATTTTGGAGCAAGGGGCCTTGAATGAAATCCGCACTCGGCAATTAGAAGCAGGCTCCATTGCCGCTTACGCCCAAGAACTCGCTGGGCGAAATACGACGATTGAGAAAGAAACAAAAAGAATCACGCAACAACTGGTAGCCATGCTTTACAAGCGTTCGGAACTTGGCCTCTCTCCGGAACTTGGGAAATCCGCCGCCAAGGCCTCCGTCAAAATCTCCCCACAAGAAGTCCTTCAGTACTACCAAGCAAACCAAAGCTCCTTCGCGTTCCCTGCGTCCATCGAAGCTCAGATTCTTATGATTGTGGACGAAGGCAAATCTATCGCCGCACCGCGCATGGCCCTTTTGGCAGATTCTATTGCTGACGGCTCACTGTCTTTCAATGACGCAGCGCAGCAACATTCCATCTACCGACCTGAGCTTGCGGGCAAGACCGGAAGCATCCATCCCAAGACAGCGCCTTTTCAGGGCACCATCAAAGAATTCCTCCTCTCCGGAGAACTCGGGGAGACTAGCGCTCCTCTACAACTCCCTACTGGACAAGCACTTGTACGTATTTTGCAAAAGCAGCCCGCTGGAGTTGCTGGCCTTGAGGAAACCGAGCAAGGAATCCGTCGGCACCTGAAAGAGCAAAAACAAACGCTCCTCCTTCGGGAAACCGTGCAACGGCTCCGAAAACAATGCTATCTCTGGTTGATCCCTGCTGCCGAAATGGCTCTGGACACAGCATTTGCCCCCCAAGCGCCCGAATTTTCAGAGGAACTGTAGAATCCTCAGTCCATTTGAACCACCGCCCTGCCGGGTGCGTTCTTTTGGTTATCACCGCAAATCGGTGAATTCACCATGTCAAACGAACCTCTTTACCACACTGAATACGACCAACATCGCCCCTGGGAGCACGAGGCTTCCTTTAACGATGTCCTCGCGGAGCAAATCAAGAAGGCTCCTTACCTGATTGGGTCCATGGTCCTTCACGGCATGATCTTCTTCATCGTTTCGGCCTGGATATTGCTCACGAATGCAGAGTCCACAGCACCGGTCCTTGAAATGGTGGCCGCGCCTCCGCCTCCTGAAATTGAAGAGGAAGAAGAGCCGCCGGAAGAAATCATCGAAGAGGTGATTGAAGAACCCGTCATTCAAGAATCCGTACTAGAAGAAACGGTTGAGCAAGAATCCCTTGAAGAAATGGGTGATCCCGACTTCAACTCTGACGCCGCTTTCGACTCAGACTCCTGGAACAATGATGTGGGTCTAGGTGGTGGAGCCGGCGGGAAGTACGGAGGTCGTGGCGGTCGTGGCGGTGGCAGAGGCGGAAACGCTACGGAAGCAGCCGTATTGGATGCCTTGAAATGGCTTCGGGATCACCAAAGCCAAGATGGTTTCTGGGACTGTGATGAGTTCATGTTTGAAGACAAGCACGAAGGTGCGACTTCCGACGGCCCTGGCAACCCCGTCAATGACGTCGGTGTTACGGGCTTAGCTTTGCTCGCTTTCCAGGGCAATGGACACACCATGAGTAAAGGGCAATTTTCCAGCCAGGTAAAGCGTGGCATTAACTGGCTAAAGCGTAATCAAGATGATGAAGGCTTGTTCGGCGAAGAGGTCGGCAACCCAACTCTGTACAACCACTCCATTGCCACCATGGCCATGGGTGAGGCGTACTACTTTGCCAATCGCTCCCCTTTGCTTGCCAAGAACATACGCCGTGCGGTCAAGGTCATCGTGAACGCAAGAAACCCTTATGAAGTATGGCGGTATTCCTTAGACGCCGACGGGGACAATGACACCTCCATCACAGGGTGGATGGTCTTTGCGCTCAAAACGGCGGCCGACGGCAAGATTGCCGTGTCCAAGGATAACTATGACGGTGCTTTGGAATGGTTCAACACCATGACAGACTCGGGAACAGGTCGGACCGGCTATGCCTTTGGTGATGGTGGGGGCCCTGGTGGCCGCCCTTCAAGAATCAAGGCGTACATTGAGAAGTTCCCTCCCGAAAAGTCGGAAGCTCTCACCGCTGTGTCCTTGTTGTGTCGAATCTTCATGACTGACATTGAAGAGGTCGATGACTGGAAAAAACATGCGGATTATGACCTCCTTAAAAAACAGGCGGACTTAATTGTGAACACTTTGCCAACTTGGAGTGAAGATGGGTCGAGTAACGACATGTACTACTGGTACTACGGAACCTTTGCGCTCAACCAATGGGGCGGCAAGCACTGGAAGTCGTGGAAAAAGGCTATTGAGAAAGCTCTCCTTGGAAATCAGCGCACGGAAAAGGGCAATTTCAAGGGCTCGTGGGACCCAAACGGCCCATGGGGTGAAGATGGCGGCCGTGTTTATTCCACCGCCACGTGTGCCCTTATTCTTGAGGTGTATTACCGTTATGCACGCGTCTTGGGTGCTCGCTAAGCGAAGGCCATAAAAAAAGGGCGGCTCCAAAGTGGAGCCGCCCTTTTTTTATGCGTTTATTTAAAGCGCGTTCACTTTTAAAGTCAAGCTAGACTTTTTGCGCGCTGCTGTATTCGGGTGCATTTGATTCCATTTCACATTTTTGTCAATGAACTGAGTTGCCCGAACTAAACTCTCCATTGCCGCAGTCTTGTCTCCAGCTTCAATGGAATCTAACGTTTTCTTAATCCAGGTACGCATCAAAGAGCGCCGGCCACGATTACGTTCACGACGCGTGAGGGATCGAATAAGTTCGGCTTTGGCGGACGGTGTATTTGGCATCTGTATTTCGAGGTTCCCTCAAACGGGCCGAATATTCTACCCTCGCTAGAGAAATCAGCAAGGCCCTTACTCGGATTCTGGCTTCTCTTCGCCCCGTGCGGCGCGGAGGAATGCCTCAGGGTCATAAGCGATATCTTGCGCGGACCCTGCTTGGTCATAGCGTTTTGTCTGCAAGGCTTGCTCCGCGGCGAGATTCTTCCGTGCCCGGATAGCTTCGGTATCCCTAGGATTCCTGTCCAAAGCCTCTTGGAGGTACACCAAGGCTCGATCAATCTCACCCTGAGCGGCCGCCAAAGCACTGGCCCGCTTGGCCGACTCCCCATCTTGAGCAGCCAAAGCACCAAAGGCCTCCAATGCTGCGCCGGCATAACCCGCCCGCTCCAGGGCATCAGCCCATTGGTAGCCCAGCTCTAATTTCCTAGAGTTATTGATAAAAGCCGACCTCATTTTGCGGGCTTCGGCATCGGGATTCTTCGTTGCACGGCTGAAACGAGCCGCTAACCCTGAGGACCCGGCGCTGAGCTTCCCTAATAAGGTCGGCTTGGCCCCCTCCTCCAATAATGCTCGAGCCAACAGCCCCGCAGCACCGGCATCTCCTGGAGCAAAGTCCATGACTTGATCACAGAGTTCAATAGCAAAATCCGCTTGCCCCCGTTGAAGGGCTTGCTCGGCACGAGTGAGGTGTTTTTTGAGGTCCATGCGTGTTGATTGAAGACCCGCTATTCTAAGGAGAACCTGCCATGAACATCATCCTCTATCCTGATCCGCGCCTCCGCACCAAAAATGCGCCTGTAGATCACTTTGACTCGGAGCTCGCCGACGTCACCCGGGCCATGTTCGATTTGATGTACGAAACCGAGGGAGTGGGCCTGGCCGCCCCCCAAGTTGGTATCAACCGAAAATTGTTAGTCTTCAACCCCAGTGGAGATTCAGAATGTCCGGAGCAAGAGGTCATCCTCTGTAATCCTAAAGTGCTCCGCAAAACAGAAGAAAAAGAATACGGAGAGGAAGGGTGCCTGAGTTTTCCAGATATCCGCGGGTCGGTTTCTCGTTTCCTCGGCATTGTGGTACAGGCACAGGACCTTCACGGGGACTCCTTCGAGTTAGAATTTCAGGACTGGGAAGCCCGCATTTTTCAGCATGAAGTGGACCATCTTGAGGGAATTTTGTTCGTTGATCGCTTTCGTGAAGCGGACAAAATCTGTGCTCGCCCTTTGCTGAAAGACCTCGAATTAGAATACCGGGAAAGCCTTGAAAATTCTGCACGGAATTGAAGATCTGCAGGCGGGGGTGCCTTCGCAAGGTTGTGTCGCCACCATTGGCGTTTTTGACGGTGTCCATCTTGGGCATTTCCATGTACTCACCGAAGTCGTTTCCCGCGCCCAGGCCTGTCAGTTAACTTCGGTGATGGTGACTTTTGCAGGCCACCCGAAATCGACGCTCCTAGGTCATGCCCCTCCCACAATCACCAGCCTTGAGCACCGCCTTGTGCTTTTTGAGCGAGCTGGCATTCAATTAGCTCTTGTTTTGGACTTTACGCTTCAACTCAAAGAACTCACGGCAGAAAACTTTATTCAAACTCTGCTCTTGGACCGACTTCACTTGAAAGAATTGGTATTCGGCTTTGACTCAAAATTTGGGAAAGATCGCGGGGGCACACCAGAATCTCTCCAAAGCTTGGCTCGGGAAAAAGGATTTCGGATTACCGAAGTCCCCCCGCTTCAGGTCGAACATCGCCCAGCATCCAGTACTGCCGTTCGTGAAGCCGTTCAACTGGGTGACCTCATCCAAGCCAGCAAAATCCTTGGCCGACCAGCCAGCGTTCTAGGCTCTGTCGTTCACGGGGACAAACGCGGGAGAAAAATAGGCTTTCCAACGGCTAACATTAATCCTCACCATGAATTACGCCCACCTAAGGGTGTTTACGCAGCCTTTGTTTGGCGCCAGGGAAAGCTCCATGCAGCCACGGTGAATATTGGGAATCGCCCGACTTTTGAGGGTGACGACATTCTTATCGAGGCCCACTTTCTTGATTTTGAAGAAGATATCTACGGAGAAGTTGTGGAGGTGTTTTTCCTTCAGTCCATCCGAGGAGAGCAAACCTTTCCAGATGCCAAAGCCTTGAGTCAGCAAATCCAGGTCGACATTCAACGAACTCGAAAAATCTGCACTGACGCCTCGAAATATTGGGCCATCCCAGGGGAAATCCTGCCTATCGAGCTACCGAACTGTTATTCTTTCGCCCCGTGTTGGGCGGATAGCTCAGTTGGTAGAGCAAAGGACTGAAAATCCTTGTGTCAGCGGTTCAATTCCGCTTCTGCCCACCACACCCCTAAAAAAAGAGCGGACCATCAAGGTCCGCTCTTTTTTTATGAGAAGACTTACTCTTCTTCGCTGGCTGGAACTGACTCGGGAGCTTTTTTAGGCCCTGGCGCCTTCTTTAGTGCGGCCTTCTTTTTTGGTTCAATCTTCTTTTTTGGCGCCGACGCCTTCTTGGGTGCTGCAGGCTTTGAACCACTCGCCATCATGGCCGCTAAGTCAGGAGCAATCGTGACCCCTTTCGCAGCCTTCGTCGGCTTCGGCTCCACCTTTTTTTCAACCTTCTTTTTTGGTGCCGATGCCTTCTTGGGCGCTGCAGGCTTTAAACCACTTGCCATCATGGCCGCTAAGTCAGGAGCAATCGTGACCCCTTTCGCAGACTTGGTCAGCTTCGGCTCCACTTTTTCTTCCACCTTCGCCTCAACTTTCGCTTTGGGCTTCGCAGACTCCAGCTTCTCTTCCCCAGAAGGACGAGAGCGAGAGCGAGACTGCCGACGGCGAGCTGGCTTTTCCCCTTCTTCCTTTCTAGACTCCGGCTTGGATTTAGTTTCTTCCGAAGAAATTGGTAAGGCCTCTTCGAGAGTTCCGGAGGAAGAAGAACTGCCCGATCCACGGCGTCGACGGCGACGTCGGCGAGGCATGTCTCCTTTTCCATCTCCCGAGAGGTCAACCCGACCCAACTTCTTCGCCGGCTCTGCATTTTCTAACGGAATTTCTTCCTCAGAAATAGGAGGCACGGCTCCAACCGCAAGTGTCTCTTCTGTAATGGCAGAAGAAATGCGTTCTGCTTCTGGAATTTTAAGGAAATCGTCAAAGTAGGTTTCCAAATCCGGCAATGCCAGAAGTGTCATCTCCAACAGGTCCGTCGCCCGACCTCGTGTATTCGCGTCGGGAGCGCGCAACAAGAGCAACCCTGCACTGGTGCGGTCACAACCAAAGGTTTTGACAAGGCCGCGGAAGCGTGCGGAATAATCCTGCCACTGGCCCGTTTTACACTCAACCCAGAAAAACTGGCCGTCAATGAAGGCCATCAGGTCCGCTTCAAATTCTCGGCCGTCCGGCAAGGTGCCTTTGACATTTTGGAGAACTTGGTATTTGGCAGCACTCATGCGTGCTTTTAGACGGCGATTCAAAAGCCAAACAGCGTAGATTTCCAACCAACCTCCCGTCAAAAACTGTGCGATCTCCCCATCTTTAGTAGGAATGACACGCAACTGTTTCCTCGGCGAACGATGGTAATAGAAATCCTTGAGCATGCCGTGGCGGTGCAACAAAGTTCCTAACTGCACGGCGGCGGAGCGTTCCTTTTCACTGTAACGGTCCATGTCAATGCGTTGGCCCCGGCCGGAAGCCACGCAACGCTTCATGCGCTCATAAAACGGAGCAAGGTGGGTGAAGTGCTGGCCGATATGCCGTGCGAGGTGATCGAAGGCCTCATTCCGAGCAAGCTCATCTTGACCCTCAAAGACCAAGACGTCACGTGTCTTGAGATAGTCCACCAACAAGCCTACGGGGGCGTCGTCGGGGGGCGTCTTTGGAAGACCTCGGCGCTGACCGCGATTCGAAAACGAACCGGGAGCCTGCGGGCTTTCCTCCCTTGGTCGTTCTCGTTCTCGTTCTGGGCCTCGGCCTCGGCCGCGACCACCACCCCTTCGTCCACGATTCGACGACAAGGCAGCATCCAATTTCTCCCCACCGAGAGATTCTCGGAGGAGTTGGATTTCTTTTGTGAGGTCCCGAATTTCGTCAGCTAGGCTGCCGGAGTTTCGGGCGTTTTCTGGGGAGTGTGGCGCGGAATTATCGCTGCTCAGCACTCCCTTAAGGGAGTGAAAGATGCCCATATCGAGGGTATTGTGCCCTATATCGGAGGGTGCGTCTACCCCCAAACCCTATCTTCCTTCCAAGTTCTCCGAAAACTGCTCAATGCTTACCTTTTTACTCTTCCCCCTCCTCCAAACAGACGCAGTGACGCACACCAACCACCTCGCGAATGAGACTAGCCCCTACTTACTCCAACATGCACACAATCCTGTGGACTGGTATCCCTGGGGTAAGGAAGCCCTTGAGCGAGCAAAAAAAGAGAATCTGCCGATTTTTCTGAGCATTGGCTACTCGGCCTGCCACTGGTGCCATGTCATGGAGAGAGAGAGCTTTGAGAATGAAGATATTGCTGAAATCCTGAATACTTCCTTCATTTCAATCAAAGTAGACCGTGAAGAGCGGCCCGACCTCGACGATCTTTATATGGCCGCCGTGCAAAAGATGACCGGAAGCGGCGGGTGGCCGATGTCCGTTTTCCTCACGCCTGAACTCAAGCCGTTCTACGGAGGAACCTATTTCCCCCCCACTGCAAAATGGGGCAAACCGGGGTTCATCGACCTCCTTCAAGGAATCACCGATGCATGGCTGAATCGGGAAGATGAAATCTTGGCTAGCGCCGATGGACTCTCACAATCCCTCATTCTCTCTTTTCCTCCGGCCCCCGAAGTCCATTTGCCACCTAAGGAGCAATGGAAGGAATTAGAAGCCAGCTGGCTCAACGCTTTTTCTCAAACTTTTGACGCTACTTGGGGCGGCTTTGGGGGTGCGCCAAAATTCCCCCATGCAGAAGATCTTCGCTGGCTCTTCGCCATGGCGGAGCGGGCGGACGTCGGCGCTGCAAAAAAAGCCCGGGACATGGCACTCCATACATTACGGAAAATGGCATCGGGCGGTATGTATGACCAAATCGGGGGAGGATTTGCACGCTATAGCGTCGACGCACAATGGTTGATTCCGCACTTTGAAAAAATGCTCTATGACCAAGGGACACTACTTCCAACCTACCTTGAAGCATGGCGGCAAACCAATGACGATTTCTTTCGCCATGTTGTCGAAGAAACCTCCGATTATCTCTTGAGAGAAATGCGGGATTTAGGCGGCGCATTCTTTAGTTCTACCGACGCCGACTCGGAAGGCGAAGAAGGCAAGTTCTTTGCTTGGACCCCAGAAGAACTTAAGGAAGTTCTTGGCAAGGCGGATGGAAAGAAAGCGGCCATTCTTTTTGGCGTTACGGAAAAAGGAAACTTTGAGCATGGGACATCCGCGTTAACTCGTGCAGGAAATCTTTTCACTACTGACGCCATCCAAATGCGCCAGAAGCTCTATAACGCAAGAAGCAAACGGGTTCCGCCTGCAACAGATGACAAAATCCTCACTGCATGGAACGGATTGGCTATTGACGCCCTCGCTCAAGCTGGAATGCAACTGGGCCGGAAAGACTATGTTCAAGCAAGTGAGCAGGCCGCCGAATTTCTCCTCTACAACTTACGTAAAGATAAACAATGGTTTCGTTCCTGGAGAAATGGGAAAGCGCAGCATGCGGCATTATTGGAAGATTATGCATACTTAGGCCGTGCCTTTGCGTCCCTGTTTCAAGCGACCGGCAAGGAGGAATGGCTCAAAGAGGCAGAGGCGATCGGCGTGATCATTCTTCGTGATTTCCAAGATTCCGGCACTGCCATTTTCTGGGATACCGACGGCAAAGATGCCACCGTCATTCAACGAAGAAAGTCGCCTTGGGACGGCGCCATTCCATCGGCCAATGCAGCAACCCTGGAACTATTCTCTAAACTTTTTGCCTTCACTCAAAAAGACTCCTGGAAGGAGGAAGCGATGAATGGCTTTTCCGCTATTCTTCAAATGGCCCGGAACAATCCCCGTAGCTTCACCTCCACCCTCCGCCCCATGGCCTGGATGGTTCAGGAGCCGGGAGTTGCCGTGGTCATCGGCGAAGAAGGCGCGGACGCCTGGCGCGAAGCTTTCGCAAAACCAGGAACTCCTTTCCTTCTCCCCGTTTTTTCTCCAAAGGGGAAGCCTGATTCGGACTTTGGACTTTTTCACTCCCGGGCAGCCCTCAATGGAAAAGCCACGCTTTACTTGTGTCACGGGAAAACCTGTGAGGCACCGACTTCGCACCCCGAGGTCTGGCATCGTTAAAATTCCCTGATGCCGGCTTCCCCTACCCGTGAACTTGTCACCGACCTTTATCAGCGCCCTCTTTTGGACCTGGTTTTCGAGAGCGCCTCTGTGCACCGCAAGCACAATGATGCCTCTCAGGTGCAATGCTCCAGCTTGCTTTCGATTAAGACAGGGGCCTGCCCGGAAGACTGTGGCTACTGCTCACAATCGGCGCACCACAATTCCGGACTTGAGCGGGAAAAACTCATGGACCCGGAAACCGTAGTTAAAAATGCAAAAATAGCAAAGGACTCCGGTGCGGATCGTTTTTGCATGGGAGCTGCGTGGAGGGAAGTGCGTGACGGAAAAGATTTTGAAGCCGTCTTGGAAATGGTGGCTCAAGTGAAGTCCTTGGGTTTAGAGACTTGTGCCACCTTAGGCATGCTCAAGCCAGAACAAGCACAACGCTTGGCGAATGCTGGACTGGACTACTACAACCACAACCTTGATACTTCCAGAGAGCACTACTCCGAAGTCATCACCACCCGAACTTACGACGACCGCCTTGTGACGTTGGCCATTGCACGGGCAGCGGGTCTTAAACTTTGTTGTGGTGGAATTCTAGGCATTGGAGAAAGCCAAGAGGATCGTATTGGGCTCTTGCTGGAACTGGCGTCACAGAGCCCCCCCCCGGAATCTGTCCCTATCAACGTCCTCGTTCCTATTGTGGGGACGCCCATGGAAAAGGCAGAACCCCTTCCTTGGGAAGAACTCGTCCGCGCCGTTTCTGTTGCTCGCATATTAATGCCAACCTCTTGGGTCAGACTTTCCGCAGGACGAGAATCTCTCACCGAAGAAGCCCAAACGCTCTGCTTTTTGGCCGGGGCCAACTCCATATTTTTGGGGGATCGTTTGCTCACAACTCCAAACCGCACCCAAAATAGTGATCAAGCCCTTTTTGACAAACTCGGGCTCAGCCCAATTAAGACCGTCGAAGTTCTTCCCAAAGAACTTCAAGTTTGAGCCACCCCCTAGACTCACGGCTCAACGAAGAACTTTGTCATTGGGAGCAACAGGGACGGAAGCGCACTTTGACCCAAGCAAAGGGTCGCGACTTCACAACGAATGATTATTTTTCACTCTCCCGTCACCCCGAAGTCATTCAGGCTGCCCAAAAAGCAATAGAAAAATATGGGGCAGGAACTGGAGCGGCCCGACTTCTTCGTGGAAATCTAGACCTACATGAACAATTAGAAGCCGAAGCCGCGCAGTGGCAAAAGACGGAAGCCGCCCTGCTCTTCCCGTCCGGCTACCAAGCCAACCTAGCCTTATTGGCGACCTTGCCGGAAGAGGGAGATGTCATTCTCAGCGATGAACGAAATCACGCATCGATTATTGACGGTTGTCGCTTATCAAAAGCCACCTGCCTCATTTATCAACACAACAGCCTAGCCTCGCTACAAGAACGGCTAGATCAATGGAAAAAAACGGCGAAGGTCGGCACCCAGGCATGGATCGTAACGGAACGCGTCTTCTCTATGGATGCCGACCTTGCACCTATTACTGAGATTATTGCATTTGCTGAAAAAGAAAATGCCTTTGTGTTTCTTGATGAAGCCCATGCAGCAGGTGTCTATCCGGTACTTTCGGAGAACACTCGCTGTGTGTCAAAATTAATCACTGGGGGGAAAGCACTGGGTGTTTGCGGCGCTTTACTTTGTACCACACAGGCAATAAAAAATATTCTGCTGCATCGCGGGCGAAGCTTTGTGTTCACAACGGCCCCTTCCCCCGCAACGACTGGGGCTCTCTTGAAGTCCGTCCAATTGCTTCAAGAGCATCCACAATGGAGAAAGGAGCTCTTCGAGAAAGCCCATTTCTTAAGGAAACATTTACAGGCCATCTCAATCCCCGTCGGCGGGGAAGGCGCCATTATCCCTATTCGCCTGGGCGATGAAAAAACCGCAATGTCGTTTGCGGAAGCTCTCCAAGAAAAAGGATTTGATATTCGCGCAGTGAGGCCGCCCACGGTCCCTACAGGGGATAGCCAGCTCCGAATTGTTTGCAAAAAAGATCACTCAGAAAAACAACTCCTTACACTGGCCGAGGCCATTGGAGACATCTGGAAATCCCTAGTCACCGCCCCCCTTTCATGACCCCTACCTTTCTTGTTTGTGGCACCGACACCGAGGTTGGGAAAACAGTCCTTTCGGCTTTATTGCTCCGCCATCTCCGCGACAACCATAAAGAGGTACGCTATCTCAAGCCTATGCAAACCGGCCCGGAATCGGATACAAGTATGGTCCGAAAACTGGCTGAGATTCCGAAAGCCATGGCGCCCGACCCCATTCTTTCCCTGCCTACCCCTGCATCCATCGATCAAGCGGCAAAGATTGCCGGCGTGCATGTGACGGCAAAGCAGATTCTCCACGGCATTCAAAAAAAACAAGCGCAAGCACCCCTGGCAACTTGGGTCATTGAATCAGCCGGAGGACTTCGGGTTCCCCTGAATGAAGAGGAAGAACAGATTGATATCTTGCAACAACTGCATGCACCTGTCGTTTTGGCTGCGCGGAGTGGGTTGGGCACTCTTAACCACACATTACTTACTGCTGAGGCCCTCGAGCGCAGAGGCATCCCCCTCAATGGCGTTGTTTTATTCGGAGAACCCCATCTGGACAATGTGCACTCTTTAGAAAACCGCCTACCCAACATACCCATTTTGGATTTCCCCTGGTTCAAAGAACTGACACCGGCTGCATTAGACCTTGCCCTCGGCGTCCATGACTTCGGTCAACTCATCTCATGAATCAAGCCTCTTGGGAAACCCGTGACGCCGAAGTTTGCTGGCACCCTTATACCCAGCATGCCCTTGACAGAGAAACTCTGCCGGTAGTTCGCGCATCAGGTGCTTGGCTGGAACTTGCCGACGGGCGACGAGTTTTGGATGCGATTTCTTCTTGGTGGGCCATTCTTCATGGTCATGCACACCCAAAAATCGTGAGTGCCATTCAACAGCAAGCTGAAAAACTTGACCACGTTCTCTTTGCAGGATGCACTCATGAGCCCGCCGTGAAACTCGCAGAAGGTCTCTTGGAGCTTGCGCCGCAGGGGCTCTCTAAAGTTTTCTACTCTGACAGCGGCGCAACTTCGGTGGAAGTTGCCCTCAAAGCGGCATACCTCACCCACCTTCGCCAAGGTAAAAAAGGGCGGAACATTTTCCTTGCACTTCATGGCAGTTATCACGGAGACACGGTCGGTGCCATGTCCGTCAGTGATCCACAACCGTTTTTTCAGGACCTTGCCCAGCTCCTTTTTCAAGTAGAGCGCGTTTCCCCTAACGCGGACTCACTACGTCAAACATTGGAAGCGCACGCCGGCAAGGTTGCGGGATTCATCGTGGAGCCCCTCATCCAGGGCGCTGCTGGCATGGTGATGCACCCGCCGTCGTTTCTTAAAGAGGCACGAAAGCTTTGCACCGAACACGGCGTCTTCCTTATTGCTGACGAAGTCGCCACAGGATTTGGACGAACCGGAACTGTTTTCGCTTGTGATCAAGCCAGCATCACACCCGACCTCCTTTGCCTTGCCAAAGGTCTTTCTGGGGGAGTGCTTCCCCTTGCCGCCACGTTGGCGACCGAAGAGATTTACGAATCTTTTCTCTCCGACGACCGCGCAAGCACATTTTTCCACGGCCACACCTTCACCGCAAACCCCATTGCTTGTGCCGCAGGCTGTGCATCCTTAGAAATTCTCAAAGAAGAAAATACGCCAAGAAAATTGGACGCCATCGGTGCGTGCATCGAAAACCATCTCGTCAACTTTGCAAAAGAAATCTGCGTCGCGGACCTTCGCCGACTCGGTGGCATTGTTGCCCTTGAAATCTCTGCGCCGGATTCTGGTTATTTCGCAAAACTTGGCGATGCCCTCCGCGCAGCCTGCAAGGCATCGAACGTCCTCTTGCGCCCTTCTGGAAATGTCCTCTACGCTATTCCACCCTCTTGCACAACGCCGGAGGAATGCAAGCTCATCGCCGACGCGATGAAAGATGTGGCGATGCATGCTGTAAAAAACATTTCGCCACAAAAAACTCCATGAAATCCGTCACCGTCATTGGCGCGGGTGCAGCCGGCATCATGGCGGCATACTGGGCTGCCAAAGGAGGCGCTTCTGTCACCCTCTTCGAAGGGAGTACCACTCCAGGGAAAAAAATCTTAGTGAGTGGAGGGGGCCGATGCAACGTGCTCCCCCAGCAGTCCTCAGTCAAAGATTTTCATACGCAAGGGTCCAAAAACCTCGTCAAGCGCTGGTTTAAAAGCTGGTCTCTTGCTGACATACGACAATTTTTTGAAGACGACCTTTCCATTCCTCTCATCGACGAAGAGGATGGAAAGGTTTTCCCGAAGTCAGGGAAGTCGCGCGAAATCCGAGATGCGCTTCTTAACTCGGCAATCGAAGCCGGCGTGATTCTGAAACAGAGTTTCCGCGTAGAAGACCTCTCTCCGTATCTTGAAAAAGGTGCGGTTATTCTGGCAACCGGCGGGCGTAGTGTGCCAAAAACGGGAAGTGACGGCAAAGGCTACGGGCTATGTAAAGACCTCGGACATTCACTGGTTACCCCTTACCCGGCCCTTGTCCCTCTTTGGAACCAAGAAGCAGATTTCCAGAGTTTGAGCGGACTCTCGCTTCCCGTGCAATGGCAGGCCCGCACACCTCAAGGGAAAATATTAGACCAAGGGCGAAGAGACCTTCTCTTTACCCATAAAGGATTCAGCGGCCCCGCCATCTTGGATGCGAGTCATTGGGTCACAAGAGAGCAAGCGGAATTATTTGTAAATTGGGGGGAAAAAAATGCTGCCGAATGGGAAAAACTTCTTCTCCATGAATCCGGAACAATCACCCCTCTCCTCCAAGAACACCTCCCCCGGCGCTTGGCGAAGACATTGCTCCGACGCGTGGCCATCCCGCCAGATTTAAACCTTGCTCAACTTGACAAGGTTCGGCGCAAAGAACTCATTCGGAAAATCACGGAATGCCCTCTCAACATCACTGCCGATGCCGGATGGAATGCTGCGGAAGTCACCGGGGGAGGTATCCCACTTTCAGAAGTGAACCCAGCCTCTTTCGAGAGCCGATGTCAACCAAATCTCTTCCTCTGCGGTGAAATCCTTGATTGCACCGGACGGCTGGGTGGCTACAACTTCCTATGGGCCTGGGTCAGTGCCCGGCTTGCCGGAACGGCTAGCGCGCAAGAACAAAAGGAAGACTAACTTCATAGCGTGCATCCGTATGGAAATGTCCTCCGTCAAAAAAATCAACGCGCGCTTCAATCTCCGCCTCCTTCAGCGGAATTAAAAACCGCCGCAGGCCCCACTGTAAAGCAAACTCGTCGGATTCACCCGCATCTAAGTAAAGTGCATCCAGCCGACGGAGGCCATCGGCTGACTCTGGCTGTTGAATCAATTGAACAGGGTCATGCTTGAGCCACCGTGAGAACACCTCTTCGTCTACGACTCCTGTTTCTGGATCCACGGGCAAGTCACAACCCAACTCAGAATTCAAATTAGGTGAATAGCACGTAGACATGGCGATGACCTCGACGCCAGCATGCACAGAAAAATTAAAGGCCAGTTGTGGAAGAGCTTTCAAAAATGCGGACGGACCCCCATATTTCTTCCAACACGTCAGTGCTTCGGGAAAACCACGCCGCTGGCTCACATCAAAAGCCATATCCCCACAATGACTGGCTGCCGCACGGAAGAGGCCGGGATTTCTCATCACTAAAGTAAGAGCACCAAAACCCCCGCTTGATTTTCCGACGACCACGCGATTGCCTTCACCCCCACAAGACCATTTTTTCTCTACGGCAGGGAGAAGCTCCTTCACCAACATATCTTCATAATTCCCCGTACCGATAGAATTCATGAATTGAGAACCGCCCAAACGCGTTTCGCAAGAAGGCCAAACAAAAACTGCAGAAGGGATGGCGTCGACAGCCATCAAGCGCCCCAACCGCTCCACCAAGGTTTCTTCCCACAAAGACCCTTTATTAAGATGCTTATGGCCGAAACTCGTGTAGCCACCCAAAACAAAAACTAGAGGAAGCCCCTGCGTCTCCCCTGCAGGAATTAAGACTGGGTGAGATCGCTCTGTGGGGTCCCCCAATGCGTTGCCCTGCAAGGCCTGACTTTGCAATAGAAGCGTGGTGACTTGAGCGCCGCCGGTCAGTTCTCGTGAGTACTCCAGTTTCATTGCCTCAGTTTACCGCTTGTCTCCTTGAATCTTCCATGCCCTAGAGCATAGCCTTAGCCCATGGTGCCCCTTCGCCTTGCCCTCCTTCTTCCTTTTTTCACGCTTGCGTGTGCTGGGACCCCCGTAGAAGACGTGAATCCAGGCGATGCCTATGCCATGGAATTGGCCGAAGGCGAACTTGGCCTGGAACTGCTCCAAGACGGGCAGCCCTGGCCTGATTTTTCTATCGGCTGGGCCCAACGAAAGGAACTGCACCAAGCCGTTCAATACAGTTTGGATTACTTAGCCAAACCATCCTCCAAAACCTTCTTCCCCTATGGCCCCATCACGCATGAAAAAATGGTGGCCTCCCTTGGCCGATTCCAAGATCTTCTTGACACCTGCATCAACCCTCAGCACTTTTTGGACTCTCTCAAGAGTGAGTTTCAAGTCTGGATGGCCCGTGGTCGGTCCAACACAGGAGACGTTCTCTTCACGGGATACTGCACACCCATCTTGAAGGGCAATCTCACACGCACCGACCGCTTTCAATTTCCGCTTTACTCCAAGCCATCGGATCTTGTAAAGGGAAAGGACGGTGCCACCTTAGGCCGACGGACTTCATCGGGCATTGTGCCTTATTTCACGCGCGCCGAACTTATGGAAAACGGTCACTTGACGGGTTCGGAAATTGTTTGGCTTGATGACGCTTATGACGCTTTTATTGCACATGTCCAAGGCTCCGCCCTCATTGAATTGCCCGATGGGAAGCGCATGGAAATTGGTTACGCCGGAAAAAACGGGCATGACTACAAAAGCGTTGGGAAATACCTCATTGAAACCGGAAAGATTGGAAAGTCCGAACTCTCTCTCACGCGTTTACGGCGCTACTTCAAAGAAAATCCAGCCGAAGTCGACCGCGTGCTTCCCATTAACTCCTCCTTTGTCTTTTTTCAAAAGTACGAAGGCGGGCCTTATGGATGTTTGGGCCAACCAGTTACCGCCGTGCGCTCCATGGCCACGGACAAAGATGTTTTTCCGCGCGCCGCCCTAGTTTATGCCGAAGTCCGTCTGCCTGATTTTGATGACGCCGGCAACCTCATTCAGCGCCCGACCCGATTTTTCGCTTTGGATCAAGACCGCGGAGGCGCCATTCTCAGTGCGGGTCGCTGTGACATCTTTCTAGGCGTTGGTCCCGAGGCCACCGCGCGTGCAGGGCATGTCCTTGCAAAAGGCCGGATGTATTACCTCTTTTTGAAGTAAGCCTTAAATGGAAGAGCCACTTCCGTCAGGGCTCCACCAACCGCACGACATCCCCGGAGTGGTGTGATTTGTAATTGGGTCGCCGTCGGCCGTCAAAACAATGGCGCCACCTACGCCGTGATAACGATCTTTAACGCGCATGAGCACATGAAGTAAAGCCTCACTGGGCTTTTGTCCATAGCGGATGGCGTCGGCAATTCGCACCGCAAAACACGACCGCACAAAGGCTTCCCCCTCACCGGTTGCCGAAACTGCGCAGTGTTCATTAGCAAAAGTACCCGCACCAATCAAAGGGGAATCTCCCACACGGCCTGGAGCCTTCCCCATAGTGCCACCTGTAGACGTGGCCGCCGCCAAAAAACCTTGGGCATCCCTTGCAACAGCGCCGACCGTCCCTCCCGCAAAATTGGCGCACTCACCATCACGCACCACCTTGCGCCACTGGGCCATGGCCTTTTCCGTAATGAGCGCATGCGCGGACAAGCGCTCAAATCCAAGAGCTTCCGCCCGACGGCTTGCCTCTTCTCCGGCCAACAAAACCTCTTTTTCATGGAGTAGTCGCTGAGCAATGCGCACGGGATTTTTAAAAGGGCTCAATGCCGCCAAACCCGCCGCTTCCAGAGTTTGACCACACATCACCGCCACATCTAAGGAAACACGCCCTTCCATATCCAGCGCACAACCCAATCCAGCATTGTAAATAGGGTTATCTTCCAACACCTCAACTGCAGTGCAAACCGCTTCCACAGCAGTTCCGCCGTCGGCCAATACAGCCCCTCCTTTTTCTGCCGCTTCTTGGCAACCAAGACGGTGGGCCTCTTGAGAGGAGGCTGGCACATTGCCTGCGCCACCGTGGACGAGAAGGAGAGGATGACTCATAGACAGAATAATTCTACCGAAGGAACTCGACAGGTCGCCCAAAGAAACCTAATCTCTATATCCAAGGAACTTGCCGTGCCCTACCGAATTACAGACTGTCTCATCGCCCCAGCCATCCGTCTCGATAAAGGAGAAGGATTGGCCGAGGCTCTCCGCTGCCTGCGTGAATTTGACCCTCGGGTTTTCCTCATTTTTGGGGGAGATCAAGAGGACGTGGAATGGCTGCATGAAACCCTAGAGCACGAGGCTGGCCACCCCATCCTCTTTGCCGCCGACTTGGAGCGGGGTGCGGGCCAGCAATTTGGGGGCCTCACCCCCTTGCCGGATGCCTGGGCTCTTGGTCAATTGGGTCCCGAGGCTGCCTACGATGCGGGTCACCGTACGGCTGCGGAAGCCGCATCTGCTGGTGTACGCTGGATTTACGCGCCAGTACTAGATTTACACCGTCAAGGCCCCAACGCTATCAACTCACCGATCATCGCCAACCGCGCCTTCGGGGCCTACCCCGAAAAAGTAGTAGAAATTGCCGGCGCCTTCATCAAAGGGATCACTGACGCCGGAGGAATTCCCTGTGCCAAACACTTTCCAGGTCACGGTGCTTGCCCGCAAGACAGCCACCTTGAGCCCGGCGTCTCCTTTGAGGAACCGGGGGATCACTTGATTCCATTTAAAGAGCTCCTCCCACTCTTGCCCAGCATCATGGTCGGCCACTTGGAATTCCCCCTGGTGGATGAATCCTCCAAACCCGCCACGCGCTCCAAATACTTAATGGACATTCTCCGTAAAGACTGGGGCTATAACGGTTTAGCCGTATCCGATGCCCTTCGGATGAGTGGCTATGGCTCGGAGCCCCATGAGGAATTAGCCGTAGAGTCCATTCATGCCGGCGTGGATCTCCTCCTCTACCCAGAGGATCCTGTTGCCCTCGCCATCACCCTGCGGGATGCCATGGAACGGGGAGACCTCTCGGAAGAATGCGCACACCAATCGGCACAACGCGTCGAAGACCTTCTCCGTATTGCCCTCGACACGGAACCGGCCAAACCGAGACCTTTGGTCCTTGGCGGTGGCATGAAGTCCCTCTTTCGCCCTCTCACCGGAGGATCCCCTGGCCGGTACCCTCGTCCAGACCTTGCCTTGAATCTTTCTGGCACACCGGACGCTATCAGCTTTCTAGAGGAGTTCGGCGTGGCAATTGCAGGTCCAGACCAAATGCCTCCTGCGGATTTACCAGAAGCCATCGTCATTCTTTGGGGCGCTAGCGTTGGCAAAGGCCTGCCTGACATTCCGGGCGCCTGGGTAGAAGCCATTCAGCATTCCCACCCCGTGGTTTACATTGCCGGTTCTCCCGACGCCCCGCAAAAAGCACCCGCAAGTGCTCGCGGGTACTTCCTTCCCGGTCTCTCGCCCGCACTTCTTTCGCTTCTCCTCGCCGAAGGAGAGTGAGATTCCACCCGCTGGATTGGCTGGCCGTCGGCGCCTACCTTGTCCTTGCCCTTGGAACTGGAGTTTGGCTTGCCCGACGAGCCAGCCGCTCCACCGATGACTTTTACCTCGCCGGCCGAAGTCTGCCCTGGTGGGTTGCCGGCACCTCCATGGTGGCCACGACCTTTGCCGCCGACACCCCTTTAGTCATCACGGGGTGGGTTCGCTCCGCGGGCATTTCGAAAAACTGGTTGTGGTGGGGCATGGCCGTCGGCGGGGCACTTTCTTTTCTCGTCATTGCGGGTTGGTGGCGGCGCCTTAAAGTCACCACGGATGCAGAGTTAATTGAGCATCGGTACGAGGGCAAGCCTGCATTGAGGCTCCGTGCTTTTTTCGGCGGCTACCACGCGGTCATTACCAACACCATCGTGCTCACTTGGGTTCTTGTTGCCATGAAAAAAGTAGTGCGTGTGGTTTTGGATTTACCCGACGACTCTTGGGACACTGCCATCATCACAGGAGGCGTCGGCCTTGCCCTGACCTACTCTTTTCTTTCGGGGTTTTGGGGTGTTGTGGTCACGGATTTTTTCCAGTTCTTCCTCGCCATGATTGGCGCCATTTTGCTAGCAACTCGTGCTTCTGAAATGTTGGGTGGCTTAGACGGCGCGCGCGAGGCTTTCCAAACGCTCTCGGAAACTACGACCTCTCTTTTTCCTTCCACAGATTCAGGATGGGAAGACCTTGCCTGGTGGACACAGGGCTTCGGCGCCTTCCTGATTTTCTTTGGCGTGCAAGGCTGGCTCAATAAAAATGCCGACGGCGGCGGGGCAGCCGTGCAACGTTTCTCTGCTTCCAAAGACCCAGAGCACGCACGTAAAGCCGCTCTTTGGTTCCACATTGCCCACTACGCCATCCGACCTTGGCCTTGGATTTTTGTTGCGCTGGCTTCCATGATTCTGATTCCTGCCGCGGATCTCCCCATGATTACCTTGGGCGATGGAAGTCTTGTCCCAGACCATGAGGCTGCCTACCCCATGATGATGGCGGACCTCCTCGGCCCTGGATGGTTTGGATTGTTGTGCGCAAGTTTCCTGGCCGCATTTATGAGCACGTTGGATACGCATTTTAATTTAGCGTCATCCTATTTCGTAAACGATTTGTACCGGCGCTTTATCAAAAAAAATAAACCACCAAAGCACTACGTTTGGGTCGGCCGGTTCACCGAAGTGGCCATTGCGGTTCTGGCTGGAAGTCTTGCTGTAATTGCCGACAGCATTTCCGACCTCTTCACTTTTTCTCTCAGCTTATTGGGTGGCTTAGGGCCCGCCATGCTTTTGCGATGGTTTTGGTGGCGCACCAATGCCTGGACAGAAATCAGCGCCTTGATATCTTCCACCGTGGTCACAATGGGATTGATTGCTCTGGGGAGCCCCATTCCTTATCCACTCAGCTATGCCCTTGTTGTGGGTATTTCCTTGGTCGTTATGCTCATCGTAACCTGGATGACTCCGCCGGTTTCTAAAGAAAAATTGCAGGCCTTTTACGACACCGTGCAACCCGTCGGCGCTTGGAAGCCTTTCCGGATGGAAAATTCCCATAACCCTCTTCGCGCGCTCTTCGTAGGCTGGGCAGGAGGGGTTGCCTTGATTCTTGGTCTCACCTTGGGTATCGGCGCGTGGCTCTTGGGCCAGGCCTCACTCATTTACTTCGGGACGGCCCTTGCGGGTTTTCTTGCCTTGGCAAAAAACTGGCATCCGGTCTTCCAAAGAAAACAGTAAAATCTCCCCATGCGTACTTTCCCAAACTCTCGGACTACAACCTTTGAAGGCTCCGCCGACACCGTGCCGGCAAGCTTGGCGGACACCCCTGTCCGCATGGCTTTTCTTCGGAAGGTGTACTCCCTCTTCTCCATGGCCATTTTAATTTTTGTAGGCACCATGGCGTGGGGTGCCACACAACCCGCAGACTCTTGGGTGAATCTATTGTTTGCTCGCATGGGTTTTATGAGTTTCATCTTGTTTATGGCCGCTATTTTCTTCCTTGCCCGAGTCACTGCAAAACGATTTCCACTCAACCTCATTGGCCTTGGGCTCTTTGCGGTCCTTGAAGGCCTCATGGTTTCGCCCATGGTCGGCCAGGTGGTCGCCACGTCCGGTCCCGGCGTCGTCTTTCAAGCCTTCGGCCTTACCGCGGTCGTCTTCGGTGGCTTGACGGCTTACGTGCTTCTTACCAAGAAAGACTTTTCTTGGATGCGCGCAGCCCTGTGGACAGGCTTTTGGCTCATGATGGGCATTGCCGTGTTGTCCTTCTTCGGAATTGGCGCCGGCTTCGTCATGGGCTGGGGTTACTCCGCCGCCATGGTCTTGCTCTTTGCAGGATTCATGATCTATGACACGTCCATGATTTTGCACCGCTACCCAGCCAACATGGCAGCGTCGGCAGCTCTGACGATTTTCTTAGACTTCGTCATTATGTTCATCCACATCCTAAGACTGTTTTCTCGCAGAGACTAAGGCGCGGGCATTTCCAGCGGCAAACTTACAGCCTCGGCTTGGCTGGGCAGCGCCAGTTCCAACGTTTTTCCGTCAGTGGACAAAGCCAATGAAACTCCAGCGCGCAATTCCGTACCGGAAGTTACCACGCTGGCAAAGGATGTATTTTGCGTTCTCCTGCGAACAATCAACACAGGATGGTCACTCCCCGCAGGATGCCCTGGCGCACGGCCCAAGTAAACCCGCGTCCCGACCTCACCCATGACGTGAAGAGTTTGACTCCCGACATCCGTTTTGAAGACGACCTCGAAATCAGTGTTAACATCGGCCTCCACAACATCTTTGATGTAGCGATAGGGCCCGCCGTACAAAAGATTTCCTGGGTTCGTCGGAATGGACAAGGTTGCGGTTCCAGCGCCATGAAGGACATAGTCATAAATATGCTCCTCAGTTGATTCCACGCGAAGTAAATCTGCCATCACCCCAGTCTCCGTGAGATGCGACAAGCGCGCCAAAGTGGATCCAGGATAGGCCGCCGACGTCTTCACCACGGTAGTACTCGTTCCTTGATCGGACTCAAAGCGCACCAATTCGCCGGCGCACTCTTCTTGATTGACCCCATCTCGAACTAATAAATTATGCGCCAAAGTGCGCTTGTACCAGCCACGGTAAAGCCCCGTCCCGTAACCAATGGATCCGGCTTCCACAAAAACGGGCTGACCCTCGAGCCACAAGGTCAAGCCCAACTTGTCGGGGTGGCCATGGCCACTACCATGAGGTCCATAGTCCACCAAAGCGGTGGACCGTTGCTGAGGGGAGCCGGAATGCATCACGGAAATCCCCGATTCCCCGAAGACGCCGGACTCCAAATCCTCCCATTCCCAATTTTTCAAATTCTTCGGCCCATACAAAATAGATTCCACGGTATTCCCACGCCCCCAAATTAATAGTGGCGTTGCCAATTCTGGGTTGCTCGTGAACAGGCCGACGCCCTGCTCATACACTTCACTCAAAGAGTTTGTGAAGTCTTGCTCTCCTCCATCATTCAATAGAGGCAGCGTTCCCGGTGGGAGCATAGCTGCATACGGAGATTTCAGCATTTCAACCAAAGAAGAGTAATCCAAGGTGTGCTCAATCCGACGGATAGCCTGCAATGCAGGGAGCAGACCACGAATGGCGTAGAAGTGATACCCAAAGGAGCCTTCGTGCCAAAGGCCATCGGAAAGAACGCCTTCTTCCATTTGCTTTAACAAGCCCACATCACCGTGAATCGCCTTACGGGCTTCAGGAAATCTTTGGGCCAACAAGTTCGCCAACAAGATTGCCGAGTTGTGCCAGCACTGAATATTATGAATACCGACTTCATGCCCGGCAATAAGGTCGGCGGATGCGGCGAACAAATCGTTTTGAATTCTTTGCCTTTGCTCTTCCGAAGAAACGCCGGAGCCTCGAATCAGATCCCAACCGCGCGCCAACTCAATTAACCATTCGGCTTCATCCAACGTTTGCGGAAAGACCTTTGCACTGCTCGGCCCGCTTCCCCCATGCTTATCATGAAGATCATAATTGGGGTAGGCCAACGCGTAGCCATCCAAAATATCTCGGACGCGTCGGGCGTGTTGAATGTTTCCAGTCAAAATCCAGGCCACGCCATGATCAAATGCTTGGTGGGCGTAGTCTCTGTGCCGTATAGAAATGACAACTTCGTTGTAAGGACTTCCCGTATAAATCACTTCATCCACGGGGCATTGATGCTCAATGTCGGAAAGATAAGTCAATGTGGCCCCATGAACAGGGCAGGAGTACAGAGCACTCCAAGCACCGCCGACGAGCGGAACCTCAACCGGCTCAGGAAGTCGTTGCGCACAGGCCCCGACCAAAGACCCCAGCACGTTGGACGCACGACCCTCGGATTGATACCGAGGAAGCAAGGTGTTGATGTCAGCCTGGTTCAAAGCTAACAAAGGATGGTCGGGCAAACGCACCGGCTCAACCACCGTCAGGATCTGGCTTTGATAAACCCGGTCCTCAGCATCCCGAAGCTCCAAAGAAACTCCTACTTCCGCAAGTGGGTTTCCTTGTTCTGGGATTTCAAAGGTCACTTGAGAATTGCGGGCCAATGAGATTCCAACCTCTTGGCTTCCACCCGCCCAGTGAACCGTGAGTCGCGCGGAATTGCCATCGACGTTCAATAAATCCACGACAAGCCGAGTGCCTTCCTGTCTGGAGTCCGTCATTTCAGCAACAAGTCCCCCATTTTCACCTCCTGGAGGAGGAGCTCCATTGCCGCCCTCACCAAAATCTGGCCCGCAAGAAGCTAGAAGAACAAGGAGGAACTCCCTAAATCGGAGGGGTCGCGAGGAAGAAGTCAAAACGTGAAACGAAGGATGGGAAGTGGCGTAGAATGCCTGCTTGACCTTTATCGGCTATTTTTGAAGACCTAATGAGCCTTTTTGCCCTTCTCCTCCTCGTGCCCCTTCCGCAAGAACTAAGTTCTGTGGAATTACCTGCAATGGTCAAAATGGCCGAAGAATGGCGCGGAAAGCAAGAAAATCAGGAGAAATTGGCGCAATTGCTCCTCGATATTGCAAAAAAACACTCCGAAGACGCAGCACAGGCCCTGATGAAGCTGCAGCCGAACTTCTCCGGCCCTCTTCGGGAAACGGCTATTCGGGCCCTAGGGGTCTGCAAAACCCCTTATTCCATCGAGGCGCTCAAAGAAATCCTGACGCAGTCTCGTCATATTCCGGACCGACTCGTCGCCGTGGATGTCCTCGCAGATCAGGGGGATTCTGGCCTCCAGGGTCTTTTTGATCTCTTTGAAAAGGAAGACCATCCGCAAATTCGCGCACTCACTCTGAAACGGCTTTCCATGGCGGAATGGCCCAACTCCGAGCAACTCATCCTCAAGTCTCTCAAAGAAAAAAATGGACTCGTTCGGTCCGCCGCCCTTCGAGGCGTTGCAAAGATGAAATTGGAGAAAGGCGCAAAGATATCCATGAAGTCTTTAGCCGACGCCAACCTCAGTGTACGCATTGCTGCGGCAAAGGCTTGCGGGGAAGTCGGTAGGAGGAAAAGCACTGAGGCCCTCGTTAGGGCTGTAAAAAAAGCGCGTGCCCCTGATCTCCGTCTTGCTCTTCGGAATGCACTGGCACGATCTTTTGAAAAAGAGCAGGCCAAGGTGTTGGCAAAGGCCGTCGGTAAGGCAAAGAAGGAAGATTTAATTTTGTTTATGGAAGCCTTGGTGCAAGTTGCTGAAGTGCAACCCGAGGTTTCTGGCCCCGCTTTTATTCCCCACTTGAAATCGAAGGTCGACGACACCCGACGCCTTGCCTTGCGAGGTATTGAGGCATCACATCCTGATAAAATTTGGGATTTGCTTGTTCCGCTTCTTGATCATGAGCTCGTTCGCGTGCGTGCCGATGCAGTACGCGCCTTAAGGAAATATCCGCAAGTCCCCAAAGAGCATCAGGAGAGAATCCTCGCGCTGGCAAGTCATGAAAACCCGGCTGTTCGCTTAGGTGCCACCATGGCATTAAGTGCTTTGCCGGACTCTCTTTCTTTCCCCGTCTTCCTTCAACTTCTGAAGGACCCGACGTGGACAATTCGTGACGTGGCTGTGGAGACCCTCGAGATGATCCGCACGATGAAGTCTGTGAAAGCCTTGGCCCATCACATGGAAAATGAAAGTGGTCTCGTGAGAGATTTGACTTATCACGCTTTGATGAGAATGACTGGGGAAGATTTTGGCCGCACGCCTTACGCTTGGGGAAAGTGGGCGGAAGACCGTACTTCGAACTACACCCTGCCGACCCCAAAAGAAGCCGAGGCCATGAAAGCGGCTCGTGAAAATCGGAAAAGTAAGAGCGAAATGCACACGATTGCAAGCACCTATCACGGCATTACCATTCGCCCAGGCGGTGTCGTTTTCATTTTGGATGTCAGTGGATCAATGGGTATGAATTACACACCCGACGCGCGCACCTACTTTGACTTTTTCACGGAAGAATTGCGCAATGCAATTCAGCACCTTACGGCAGAAAACTCCTTCGGCATCGTGCTCTTTAGTAGCTCCGCGCAATCCTGGCAAGGAACGCTTCTCGAGGCAAATGACAAAAACAAATCCGATGCGGATGCGTTCTTGGACAAAGCGGGTGCCTACGGCGGAACCAATCTTTGGGATTCTCTAAGAACAGCCTTGGACATCCCCGACGTGCAATCCATTTATCTCATGACCGATGGAGACCCCACCGTCGGCGAAACACTCAAGACTAGAATTGTCGATCTGACCTCTGAGATGAATCGAAATCGTCGTATTCGTATTCATACTATTGCCGCAGGAGATGTGCACGGAAACTTCTTAGAAGAACTAGCCATCATTAACGGTGGTACTGCTGTGGACTTGCGTGGTGGGTTTCAGGCGAAGCCTTAATTAAAGGCGATCCACCGTCACGCCCGTTTTTTGACAGAGCTCATAAAGCACGGGTAACAATGGCCGCAAGGCGTCAGGGGGAGTGGCCTTCAAAAGAATCTGCCGACGCACGCGACCTTTTATTTTTTCTACCGGCGGTGGAGCAGGCCCCATCAACACACACCCAGGAGCTGACACTTCCTGCAACTGCGCTGCGGCGGCCGCTGCCATAGATTCCACCTTCAACACATCGGCCGCCTCAAACTGAAAGCGAATGGCTGCTCCAAAAGGTGGGTACCCAAACATTTCCCGCTCCTTAAGTTCCCCTTCCGCAAAACCTCGGTAATCATGCTTGGAAGAAAAGCGAATGGCAGGGTGATCTGGCATCCATGTTTGCACGACTACTCGCCCCCCCAGGTCACTTCGGCCCGCGCGGCCACTCACCTGTGTGACCAAATTAAAACAACGCTCTGAGGCTCGGAAATCTGGATGGTGCAATGCTGTATCTGCATTCAACACACCGACCACGGTGACGTCGGGGAAATCTAAGCCCTTTGCTACCATTTGTGTCCCCAAAAGAATCTGCGATTCTCCGGCGCCAAAACCTCGGAGAACTTCCTCATAAGATTCTCGCCGAAGCATGGTGTCTCTATCCATGCGAGCGAGTTGCGCTTTTGGGAACATCCGCTCTACCGTGTCTTCGGCGCGCTCAGTTCCGACGCCAACTAAACCCACGGGGTGATGGCATTCAGGACAGACCCTCGGCGGAGGGGTTTCCTCCATGCAGTAATGACAAAGAGCTTTCTTTCTCCAGCGATGGTAAGTCAATGCGACATCACATTGCTTGCAATGCACACTGCCTCCGCAAATCTTGCAGTGCCAAGCTGGTGCAAAGCCACGTTGATTTAAAAACAAAATCACCTTCTCTTCTTTCTCTAACGCCTTTCCCATTTGCACTTCAAGTGGCTTTGAAACCACCAGCCAGTGCCCAGTTTCCGGTTTTTCCGAACGCATATCGACCACCAAAACCTCCGGGAGGGCACCGCCTGCCACGCGGCTTCGGAGCTCCAACAGCCTCATTCCTCCCGGTTTTTGTGCAGCACACCAAGACTCTAAAGAAGGTGTCGCAGAACCAAGAACGCAGACGGCCTTTTCCAAATGCGCACGCTCTTGCGCAAGCTCTCGTGCGTGATAACGAGGGACGGATTCCTGTTTAAACGTACTTTCATGTTCTTCGTCGACGACAATCAAACCTAAATCAGGGACGGGCGCAAAAAGTGCCGACCGTGCACCGACAACCACACGAAGCTTCCCCTCTTGAATAGCAATCCATTGATCATGTCGCTCGGCGTCGGTCAAGCCCGAGTGAAGAACGGCCACCTCACCACATCGCTCTCGAAATCGGGCCACCGTTTGTGGGGTCAATGATATTTCAGGAACAAGAACAATAGCCCCTCGTCCTTGTTTCAAACAAGTAGCCAAGGCCCTTAAGTAAACCTCTGTTTTCCCAGACCCCGTGATTCCAAAAAGCAAATAATCTTGATGTTGGCGAGCCTCTAAGGAATGAACAATCTCGTTCACACATTGCTCTTGCTGAGCAGTTAAGGTTGGGATGCTTCCCTTGGAAACAGGAGACTCTGCAAATGGATTAAGATATTCCTTTCGCTTGGCAAATTTCACCCAGCCTTTTTTCTCCAAGGTCTTCAAGGGAGAATCCGAAAGACCCGTGCGGTCTTTAAAAAGCCGAACTTCCACAGGACCATCGGCCTTCTTCAGATAAGCCAACGCCCGCTCTTGTTTCGGAAAGCTTTCTTCCAGTAATTTCTGCTGCGCACCATCCAATCCACCCACCCACTCCACCGTTTTCACCATACGGCGTTTCCGATCTTTTCGCAGGGCCGCAGGAAGCATCGCTGCCAAGGCCGCGCCCCAAGAACAAAACGTAGTATCCGCCATATGCCTGGCCAGCCGCAACAAAGGAAGTGTCAAAATTGGCTCTTTATCCAGCAAAGCTGCGACCGGACGAATGCGGTCTAGCTTGACCCCCTCGGGTGGGTGAGGGTCTAGCCCAACGACAACGCCAATCAAATATCGAGATCCGAATAAAACGCGTGCCCGACAGCCGGGCTGAATCTCATTCATGCCCTCGGGGACTTCATAGGAAAACTCACGCCTCACCGGCATATCCAGGGCAACGCGCACCCAAGGACCTTGGGGCGCTCCGAACAAAAACCCCTCTGTCATCGGTGCCGACATGTGCCGCATTGTAGGGCCGCACGCGCCTGCCGATACTAGCGGGATGGACGCGTCCTCCGAAGACCCAAGAACGCCTGTCACTTTGCTGACCGGATGGCTTGGAGCTGGAAAAACGACCTTGGTCAATCGTATTTTGTCAGAGCCACACGGGCAAAAATTTGCCGTTCTTGTCAATGAGTTCGGAGATATCGGTATTGATGACCGTTTGGTGGTCCGCAGCAAAGACCAAATGGTAGAGCTTCAAAATGGGTGTGTTTGCTGTACCGTGCGAGGTGATTTGATTCAGTCCCTGAAGCGACTTCGAAAGAGGAGGCCTCCTTTTTTCAAGAAACCCACCTTTGATCGCGTGCTGATTGAAACGACCGGCATTGCGGAACCGGCACCGCTTCTCAAAACCTTCCTCTTAGAAGCGGAAATTGCTACTTATTACCAAGTCGAGGCGGTCATCGGCATGGTGGACGCAAAGCACTATTCCATTGCCCTCAATGAGCCGTCGGCAGTTGAGCAAATTGCCCTCGCCGACGTCCTCCTCCTGAATAAAATCGACCTCAGCTCAATCATCAAAATTGAAAAGACAAGAAAACGGCTTCGAAAGTTGAATCCAACCGCTCCAATTTTCAATGCCACACAAGCAGCCGTTTCTATTGCCGAAATCCTTCAAAGCCGACCTCCGCGGTCTCTACAGAAAATCTCGGACGCTCATAGCACGGAAGAGAAGCCTCACGACGGCATTGCCACCGTCAGCCTCCTTGAAACGCGGCCACTGGACGAAATGAAAGTCCAGCTCTGGCTTGGAGCGTGCGCCAATCAATTTGGCCTCGACCTCATTCGATACAAAGGATTTATACACCTTGCCGACCGACCTTACCGGGCTATCTTGCAAGGAACATACGACCTCTATCAAGTCTCTGCCGGCGAAGAATGGAAAAAAGACGAACCCCGAAATACGGAGCTCGTCTTTATTGGGAGAAATCTAGAAAAAGATTTCTTTCTCAGAGGCATTCACGCCTGCGTGGCGAATTAATTACTCACCCTTGCAGCCTTCACATTCTTTGCCAACGGCAGCAGCGTCAGCGCAGCATTGAGCGGGTGCTTTTTCGGCACTTTCACAAGCACCTTTGTCACAGGCGGAGCCCGAAGGGTCTCGATCTCCTACGACCATAATGCAGGAAGGCGAAGCAAGAAAAAGAAGGGCGAGTATTTTGTGCATGACTTATTGAGGGGCCGGAAGATTTTCCAAAACGACTAGTAAAGAAGACTCCAGCGTTTCCCGCTGCCAGTCGTTCATCGGTATTGTACGCAACAACTCCTCCGATGTGCGCGGAAGTTTACTCGCTAATTCCTCTAAATGACGTCGGTGCATCAATCGCTCGCTGGGCAAATCCAAAGACTGCGCCATTTTTTTTCGCCAATTCTTCAGGGCTTCTTTATTTTCACGAACAATACGCCGACGTTCCCGCTCTGCGCGGTCTACCTTTTCCTGAGGCTTTTCTTGGATCTCCTGCCCCTCTACGGCCCGCAATGCATTCAAGATAGGGTCTCCGTAGCGCTTAGCCACCTTCCAGCCGACACCCTTCCGGTCGGCTAAATCTTTCATGCTCTTCGGCGGGTGGCGGGCTAATTCTCCGAGAGCATCATTTGCCAAGACACGGAAAACAGGGACATCTCTTTTTTGTGCCGTTGTTTCTCTCCACTGAAAAAGCGCACGAAGTCGTGCCTTCGCCGATGCATCCAAGCCCCGCGCCTGCTTCAATTTCCGCCAACCCTCCATGTTTGGAACGCGTGGGGAAAGAATCTCTTGCTCCTGCCGAAGGCAATCTCCTTCGAGGGCAACCACCATGTTCGCCGCTTCTAGCTTCGCCATGAGCTTCCCGTAAACATCGGGGAGAAAGCGTGTATCCGTTCGTGCATATTCCAACTGGCCATCCGACAAGGGCCGCTTACCCCAATCCGACCGCTGATATTTCTTGGAAACGCATACTCCATAGTAATCTTCCAGCAAGGCGGCCAACCCAGTCTTTTTGCTCCCCAACAAAGTCATGGCAACTTGTGTATCAAACAAACCCTTAATCTCTGCGCCAAGATCTGCCTTAATCAGCATGAGATCATATTCTGCTGCGTGAAAAATCACGACTTGTTCTGGGTCTTCTAAAAAACCCTTGATCATTTTCAGGTCCTCGCCCAAAGCGATGGGGTCCACAATCCAATCCTTGCCATTGGCCGATACCTGCAAGAGGCACAAGCGGTCCGTATAGGCAAAAAAGGAATTGGACTCCGTGTCTAGCCCCACGAGGTCGGCACTTTCCCACTCTTCAAGAGCGACCTGGAGTTGCTCTGCATTTTCCACCATAATGACAGGTGGCCACTCTTCTTTCGGTTGATTCGGCATGATGAAGGGCTCATTCTGACGAAGCAGAGCCCAGAAAACTAGTTTAAGAAAATGATACAGGGTGATGTGTAGGCAGCATTGCCCCAACCCACTTCCATTTCCGTCCGATACCAAGAGGTCCCATTTCTCTGAACCGTGTCGTTTGTGGTCAATACACCCGACCCCGTCACGTTTTGATACTCCGCCAAAAGCGTTTCGTCATTATCACCAACGACACCCCTGTAGACGCGCATCGTGGCAACGTCATTTCCTAAATTATAGAAACTATCTAAGTGCACAGGGTAATTCTGGGGAACACGGGAGGTTGCCACCTGAATAATGCCGCCCATGTCAAGACTTCGGCCACCGTTGTCGTACAGCGTGTTGGAGAGGAAAGGGCCGTTGCTTAAGTAGTGCCGACCTTGCTTCATGGAGTCAATCAACTTGGCATCGGTGAGAGCTCCGTCCACGAGAACGTGTGTGGCGCCAAAGTCTACCGCTTCGTCGTGCGTGTCCGAACCTGAGAAGGGATAGGTGATTTTGCCTTCGAGCATTCGCTGGATCCACCAATTCCGGTGAATCTGCGTGATGAAACCAGAGGAAACATCATGGTTCCAAACCTCCGTTCCGACGGTCATGTTCATTTCCATTCCTTGGAAGCGATCTACGCTGTTGAAACCAAGGGTGTCCCCACCCGGGTGGTTTGCAATGGTAAAGCCCCCTTCCTGATTCACCTTCCTCACGTTTTCATCTTGAGGTTTGATTGGTGCATCACAATTATCCATGAAGCCCTGCTGACCACCGGGCTTCCGTGTTGTGATGCCATGCCCCCCCATGTGAGCAATGCCTCGGCCCCAATTACCGCCTAACGTACAAAGCGTGTCATTAATGTCACTTCCTTGCTGAGGTCCTTTTTCACGATTAGTCAACTCGGTTCCACACAGAACGCGAAATGTTGCCTCATCTAACTGCGTCGATTCCGTCACAACCTCCTGAAATTCTGTGTCATTATTGATGCAATAGGAATGGGTTGTTGTACTAAAAAAACCAAAGCCCAATGCTTGAAACTGTGGCTTCAGCTGAGCATTTGAATAAGACCCCGTCAAGTTAAACGATTCTGCTGCACAACTTGGGCAACCGCCCGCCGCTTGATCTCGACAATTATGAACGTGCAAATCCCCTGCGTACCAAGCGGGCGTTGAGCGACCCATGCCAAAACGCGCCTGCCATTCTTCCGGTGGTGGAAAATAAGCTGGAAGAAGTTGGATGGCATGGGTGTAGGCCAAAGAAGCCGGCTGTCCCTTTCCATCCAAATAATGCAATCGAATATCTATGACGGCTTCATCGCCCGGCTCCGCATTGACCGGGAAGAGTTCGGACAAGTTCACTTCAAAAGTCAAGTTGCGCATTTGCATCACGCCCCCTTTCTTGAAGACCGCAACCGCCTCAATAGCATCACTCAACAATTGCGCTTCTGCGTCGGGCAAAAGTACTTCCCTCTCTTCCAAGGGAATGAATAGGCGATCCGTGTGGCGATGGGACAATTCCGGGTTCATTCTTTCTAGCATATGATGAATACGAAACAGCTCACCCTCATCACCAAGCAAGCGCTCTCCTTTCAAGTCCACGGAATCCAAAAGTTGCCCATGAACTGACCGAGCCTCAAGGCGCACAAGAGATGCCGCACCCAAACCGGCGTTGTAGGCCTGCAATTGCATGGGAACAACGAATCCTGTTTCTCGAATATTTTCCATCATGGAAAAGGGCAAAAGGTGCATTTCCACTTTTCCAACCGGAGGCTGAGTCGTGGCTTCCGCATCCAAAGAAGGACTGGCCAAGCCGGCGAGAAGTGCAAGGGGAAAGAAAAGTAGGGTGAAACGGGTCATCTCACGCTATTTTGCCACATGAAATGAAGGTCAAACTCCCTTTTTGGGCTTTTTTCCTCACTCTGCTGTTTCTTTGTCAGCTGAGTTGGTGGGGCTACATGCTATGGGAACAAGCCGACGAAACCCGCTTAGCACGCCTCCAGACCCTTCAAAATGAGCTTTTCCATGCAGAGCAGGCCTTGGCTGAGCAAGTCAACGCTGAAATGATGCCGGAAGCTGCCTGGGAGATGGTCCATTCTTCCTTCCCACAAATCGTCAGTCACAGTGGAATTCTTCAAATTCATGGGGACTCTCTCACTCAATTAGATCATAGGCACGCCCGAAAACGCTTGATGATTCTCAGTGAATCAATTGTTTTCTTGGCTTTGGCAGCCCTCGGCATTGGATTGCTCCTCAAAACGATTCGCCGTGACACTTTTCTCGTGCTTCAGCAATCTAATTTCCTCCACGCAGTGACGCACGAATTCCGATCTCCACTCCATGGGTTACGTTTAGCCGTAGAGACGATCATCCGTCGGCCAAATGCAGAAAAAGCAAAAGAATATGCCGACGGTATGTTGGCAGATCTAACCCGATTGGACTCTATGGTCCATAACGTTCTCCAGGTTGGTCGGCTGGACGCGCGGGGATATCAGGCAGAATTGCATCCTGTGGCTCTTCGGGAATCCGTCAGAACTATTTTGCAACAATATAAAAAAACACAAGGACTTTCTGGCCATGTGATGACCTTAGCTGATGGCGAAGAGGTCACCATTCAAGCCGACCCCATCACCATGACCCCCATCATTCAGAATCTCTTGAGTAATGCCCACAAATACGGCCAAGGAAAGCCTGTCACACTTCACGTGCAACAAGAAAGTGGTTGGGGGGAACTTATTGTCGAAGATCAAGGGAATGGTTTCTCTGCGAAAGATCGAGGGTTTTTGTTTCGACGTTTCTGGCGGGCGGGCGACGAGAGAACGCGCACCTCGCCCGGAGTTGGGCTAGGGCTGTTTCTTGCATCGGAACTTGCGCGCAACCAAGGCGCAACGATTCACGCGGAAAGTCCGGGGGCCGGGCAAGGGGCCACCTTTACCGTTCGCTGGCTACTGGCCAAAGGCCCAGCAATGTTGTCTCAATCCAACGCAACCTTTTCATGAAGCAGGAGCGCATTCTCGTTGTAGAAGATGAACCGCGCATTGCGCGGTTGGTTTGTGACAATCTTGAAGCCGAAGGCTATCGCATTTCTTTAGCAACCGACGGGGAGTCCGCACTTCGGGCCATTCGTGCAGGTGGCCAGCAACTCATTCTCTTAGATGTCATGCTGCCCAACTTAGATGGCTTTTCTATTTGTCGTCAGATTCGCCAAGAAGGTGATCGGACGCCCGTCATTTTTGTCACAGCAAAAGATCTTACACCGGACCGCGTGAAAGGATTGCTTGCGGGAGGAGATGACTATCTTGTAAAGCCTTTTCACTTGGATGAGTTATTAGCACGTGTCCATGCTGTCCTCCGACGTGCCCACTGGAACCAAACAGCCGTAGGGGAACCCATTGCTATTGGGGACGGGTGGATCAACCTTGAAACAAGAGAATCCTGTCGGGCCGACGGGTCTCATTGCACGCTGAATGCCAAAGAATTTGGCATTCTTAAACTCCTTGTTGAAGCACGTGGCGGCATTATTACTCGCCAGAAAATCTTAGACAACGTGTGGGGAGAAGAGTCTGAGCCAACCCCGCGAACCGTCGACAATTACATGGTCCAACTGCGCAAGCATTTCGAAAATGACCCAGCTCGACCTTCTTCTTTGCTGACTATTCGCGGCACAGGATATCGATTGAAAATTTAGTACGTCAGTACGCCAGCGAATCCTTGTGGACCAACAGGAACATCCGCGCCCCTTACGGCAAAGGTCCAGCGACCCGCCTGGGGGTTTGCAATGATAATTTGCTCTAACGTGTTTTTCTCATCCGTCGTCGTCGGGTTTGGTGTTGCTTCACCATTGACGGTATTGTCCAAGACGTTCCCTCGGTAGATCGTTCCATCAGGAGCAACCGCAATGAGGTCCAAGTTGTTAACTACGGGCTGAGTGGCATTTGTAGCACCCGGTTCATCGGCAAAAGCAATCGTCACGCGCATTTCACCTGCATTGACGGGGATGTTCACACGCAATCGGCGAATTTGATCTTGAGAAATGCCCTGTGCATGAGAAAAATCAACGCACTTCATTTTCCTCACGTCTCCTGCCAAGTAAATTGAGTTCTCCAACAAAATTCTACCCCAGCCTTCTTTCTTATTCGGGTATTGCCCTGTGCCTGAACTCACGCCTGTCATATCCACAGCACCATTGGCCAACATTGCGCGGAGCAACGAGCCCGATGGGACAAAGGCCTTAGATGGATTAGGTGAACCAGAAGGGTAATAGCCCTGCTCGAAGTACTGCTTGATCAATGCCGTGCCACCCGCAACCACCGGTGACGCCATCGAAGTTCCACACATGGACGTTGTTCCGCAATTATTATTGCTCTTTGCGGACACCGTAGAACAACCCGGAGCAAAAACTTCTGGCTTCCGTCGGCCATCTGAGGTTGGGCCCTTTCCGCCACTACCGTGCTGGTTCGGATTGTTTTTTGAGCTTGCGCCCACGGAAACGGAAGACTTTGCATTTTCTGGATTCTTCAGATTAGTTCCATTGGTGCAAGCAAAAATCACCATGCCTTCTTCATTATCATGAGAATAAGCATCAATGTCTCGACACCACGTATTGTACTTTGTGGTGTTGTCGTCGCCCCAAGAGTTCGTGTGAATCCGCGCACCATTCGTGTGTGCACGATCCAAGTATGTCAACATCTGACTACTTCCTGGGAAAGATGGATGGTGCACTAAATAAGCCGCCGGCGCCATGCCGTTATGACTTCCATTCCCACCATTGGGGCCATCATCTCCTGCGGCAGAACCCGCAGTGTGTGTACCGTGAGAATTCGAACCACCTGTGGACTGCATCCACTTAATTTTCCGATGGTTTGGTCCAGGAGAAGCACCACTGGGATCCTTGAAGTAACAGGAATTCACATCAATGCGGCCGTCAATGTGCCCAATAAAAACATCCTCTCCAAGAAGTCCGGCATTCCAAAGTGACTTGTTATTACTCTGGTTCGTTTGAATCACCCATTGTGACTTATCATTTCTCAACTCAGCCGTGACATTTTCTTCCATCCATTTCACGCCGGCCATGCGTGCCAAACGCAAAATCCCAGCCTGGTCCGCGCGGACTTCAATGCGTTGATAACGACCGGAAGAAGCTAGTGCAAGAACCTCGATCTCTTGGGCCAAAACCTGTTCTTCCATAAACATCAAGTCTTGGTCGGCCCAGATTTCTACCGAAAGATAAAGTCGGCCTTGAGCATCTTGGGTTTGCCGCAATCCAACCTCCGGATCAATTTTCCACGCCGGATGAATGGGGTAAAGCGCCTGCGCAAACTGTCGTGCGGAACGGACGGCGTCGGCGGGAAGTTTGACCTCAAAACTATTGTGCGGAATGTAATCAAATATTTGACCTCCGACTGCACGGACGGCCTTCTTCAAATCTTCCATACGGTCTGGCGCACCCTGGATGTACCAATAGCCCGCCTCTGCAGCTTCTTGCACGGAATAAGAAAGGGATTTAGCCACCGCAGGCTGCCCCCATTGGGTATCCCAGTCCAACGTTTTTAAGCAAAGCCGAGTGGGCTCAGCACGCCGCGTGGTTGCCACAGAAGAAAGGAGGTCGGTACTTTCCTGTGCCCGAACAGCAGGAAAGGCAAATAAAAGGGTCGCAAAGGTCAGCATGAGAATGGGGATGAAAGATGGATGAAGGCGAATTGCCCAAGAATTACTCTAGCACGAATTTAGAAGGTTGCCACGACGGCAAAGCCTTGCGGCCCAACCAATACGTCCGTCCCCTCTACTCTGACGGTCCATTTTCCAGGCACCGGATTGGGCACCAAAACGGTTTCAAGGGTGTTGAGATGGTCTTTAGACACGGTTCCCGGGAAAGATGTTCCGGAAAAAGTATTCAAAATATTACCTGAGTAGCGGACCCCATTGGGGTCAACGACGAGCAAACTTAAGTCATTGACTACGGGGAGAGAGGCGAAAGCGCTTCCGGGTTCGTCGGCGAAAGCCATAGTAATGCGCAAATCACCCGCTCCAACAGGGATGTCCATCTTGCGAGACCGTGTTTGATGATGCGAAACCCCTTGCGCATGCGGGATGTCCACGACACGAAGTTGCCGTACATCTCCTTTAAGATAGATAACATCGTCCAACAAGGGCCGGCCCCAGCCTTCTCGCCAGCTGGGATAGCCGGGTTCGCTCACTAAATCCACGCCGCTGTTTGCCATGCAAGCCCGCAGTAAAGAGCCGGATGGAGTAAATCCTGATGCGGGGTTCGCGCGACCCGACGCATAAAATCCGTCCTCGAAGTATTGCTTAATTAAAGCGGAACCCCCTGCAATGACAGGGGCAGCCATCGAAGTTCCACAGAGCGACATTGTCAAACAATTTGCGCCTGCTGCCGCCGACGTCAGCGAGCAGCCCGGTGCCATAACCTCGGGCTTAATCCGCCCATCCGCCGTAGGGCCCATACCACCAGAAGCATGAAGATCTGGGTTGTTCAACTCCGTTGCACCCACAGAAAGAGAGGACTTGGCATTCTCTGGGTTTTTAATATTCGTTCGATTCGTTACCGCAAAGAGAACGAGGCCGTCTTCATTATCGTGAGAGTACGCGTCAATATCCCGCGTCCAGTTGTCATAATCTGTGGTGTAGTCATTTCCCCACGAATTGGTGTGAATACGCGCGCCATAAGAATGTGCGTTATCCAACTTTGCTAACAAGTTCGTGCTATTCGGCAAATCCGTTTCATGCACCAACCATGCATCCGGTGCCATCCCTGACCCACTAGAAGAACCATAAGGTCGGCTGTCACCCACAGCCGTTCCCGCGGTATGTGTGCCATGAGAATCAGCTCCGAAGCCAGATGACATCCATTTAATCTTTCGGTGGTTTGGCCCTGGGGACGCGCCACTGGGATCATTGAAATAACAACTGTTTTCATAAACACGTCCATCGATATGGCCGACCGTCACACCAGCACCCGTGAGGCCTTTCCCCCACAAGCGCATCCAGTTCGGTTGATTCGTTTGCAAAATCCACCGAGCGTCGTCATTTCGAAAAACCGCCGGTGCGGATTCTTCCACCCACTTCACGCCCGACAAGCGAAGGATGTGCGGCACTCGATGTAACGGCATCAAAACCAAGGCACGCAAATACCGACCGGATGCGTGCGTTTCCAAAACGTCGGCGCCGGATTCCATGAGAAGCATTTCCTCATGCTCCAAATCTCGGTCTGGCCAAAACTCTACCGCCAACAATAAACGGCCAGCAGCATCTTCGTGATTTGTTTGATACTGGCCTAAGCGTGGGCTCACCTTCCAAGCCGGGTGTACCGGAACCAAAGCTTGTACTGCTCCGTGCATTAAGGCCACTTGAGCCGAAGTCAGCCGAGCTTCAAACCCATTGTGGGGCAGGTAATCAAAAGCCTGCCCGCCCCCATCCTGCACCCACTTCCGGGTAGCCTGATACTGGCCTGGCTGTGTTTGCACAAACCAGTACCCCGCATCCAAGGCCTCTGCCCGGCTCCACGCCAAAGCCGATGGAACAGAAGGGAGGGGCTCTTGAGTATCCCAAAGGAGAGATTTCAGGTGGAATTGGGTGGGGTGGACCCAACGATCCCGCTCAATCGGAGCAGAAACCCCAACTTGGAGAACGAAAAGGGCGCAACTTAGCAGCATGGAATGTGTTTGATTAGACGGATGAAGAAGGCAGGTGACGAGACATCCAATGAATTGGACCCCCAAAAGGGGGATTTCGTTCCATAAATCTACGAAAAACCCGCATTCTTCTACATTTCGGCAGAAAATTGCATTTCACTTGACTAAATCCGAGTACAAATAGAGGGAACCAACTGGGCGTATCCCCGTCCTTCTTTACAGAAACCCTTCTCCGCGACACAGCGGAACCTTGGGGTTTTCCTCCCCTTCCCCCTTTCCCCTCCTTAATTTCATGAAAATCGCACCTCTCTTGGCTTCTGCAGCCTGTGGTCTCGCCCTTGTGGGCGGTGCCCTTGCTTGTATTGAAGCTCTCACTTTAGACGAAATGGTTGGAAAAACGGACGCCTGTGTCCGTGGAACCGTCACTGAAGTCACCACCACCCGCTCCACCATTGATGACACTGACTGGGCGCGCATCTTCACCGTGGTCACTGTAGAGGGCGAAGACCTCTACACCGGACAACCTCGCACTCTTGAAATGGCTTTCATGGGTGGGACTCATCAAGGAGAAACGGAACTCGTTTCCAGCATGCCTTCCGTTGCAGACTACCGCGTTGGCAGTAAAGTTATTGCCTTTTCCGCCCCGATTGATTCCTGGGGAAGCAACATAGACCGTTGCCTCTTCGCGACTTACGGAGGTCTCTACCGTGAAGTTCAAACCCGCAAAGGTGCGGTTGTCCTTGGAAAAGGCCAAGACTTCGCCATCGAAAACAACCTACGCATCGCCGATCTCAAAGTGGCCATTGCGAAAATTCAGAACACTCAAAAGGAGGGCAAGTAGATGAACTCCCCCACCAAATTCCTCCTCGGCTCTGCCGCTCTTCTCGTCGCATCGAGCCTCACCATGAACCGCCAGGCCGACGCCTACGCCACGCTCGGCTTTAGCTTGGGCGTCGGCGACCGTGACTATCGCGTCTTGAATGACTTCAATGACTCGGCCTCCAACAATAACCAGACGGCCGATGCAAACTGGCCTGGCTATCAGGGCGCTGAAATGGCTCTCTGGAAAGCCGGTGCGGAATGGGGCTCTCATTCCTTCGGTGACGGCTCTGGTGACAGTACTCAAAATAATCTTGGAGACGGCGGTGCCAACTTCAACTTCCTCTGGAACGGCCTCGCCTCTGGCGCAGGGAATACCGGGAATGACATTTGCTCTGCGCCGAACGTCGGTGGTGGAGGTGCTATTGCATGGTGCTACGCAGGTGGCGGCGGTTGGAAAATTGAATATGCGGATAACGACTTCAATTTTTCCGATGGTCCTGGCACGGTCGGCAGTGCAATGTGCATTCAAAACGTCGGCTGTCATGAATTGGGCCATTCATTAGGCTTAGATCACTCTAATAATAATGGCGCCACGATGTACTACGCAACCGGAAACGGCTCAACCAACTTCCGCTCCATTAATAGTGATGATAAAGATGGTGTACAGGCTATTTACGGAGTTCTGAGCAGTGGTGCTCCTGAGCTCACGGGCATCCAAGGCTCCCTTGCGGGTGGAGGCACTGCCGTTGCCACAGGCGCCAACTTCAGCACAAGTAACAACCGTTTGTGGTTTAACAGTGACACACTGAACTCCACGGATAGCGGGGGTGATTTCTACAAATTGGCTAGCCTTTCCTCCACCAATGGCGGAACGCAAATTTCCTTTACGGTGCCTTCTAGTGGCATTGAAACGGGCGGTGTTTACATCAAAAACGACATCGGCGGCAAGGAGTCTCTTGGAAATGGCCAACCTTTTGACTACGGTGGCGGAAGTGGTGGCGGAGGCGGTGATCTCACCCTTTCGGGGCCTTCTTCTTCCAGCGGTGGTACTTGGGTGACCTACTCCTTCACGGGAGCCACATCAAGCAAGCCATTTGGTATTTACTGGTCTCTTTCCAATGCGGGCTTCGTATTCGGGGGTCACCAGTTTGACCTTGGAATGCCTATTAATGCCATCGGAACAGGTATGGTCAATGCCGCCGGCACCGGCGCAGCAAGCAAGCGAATCCCTGGCAGTGTTTCCGGTGTCACAGTTTACATCGAAGCCATGGTGGATGAAGGTGGGTCTTACCAAGATTCCAACATGATTACGCTGACGATTAACTAATTCATTAGTTCCACGAATAAGGCCGACCTTTTTGGTCGGCCTTATTTTATGTCAAGTTACTTACCTTCCTCTGCCGATAGAGGAAGGACAACCCTTTAAATACCATGTCAAATTCCTCTTCCATACTCAAAGACGCCCTCAAATTCCACGAAGAAGGTCGTTTCCACGCAGCTGCGAATCTCTTGCTTGACGGCTTCCACCAGGACCCTCAAAACGTCTCAATTGCCCGCCAGTTAGGTATCGTCCTCCACGCTGTGGGTGACTCCGAAGGCGCCGTGGACTTCCTCAGCCGAGCTTACCAGTCCAACCCATCGGACGCAGAAACCATCGCCGAACTTGTCCTCGTCCTGCACGAGCTTGAGCGCTACGACGATGCGTCGGCTGTTTTGATGAATGGCCTCAACGCCGGCATTGAAACGGAAGCCTTCGCGACAAAGCTCCGCGCTGCGTAGACTCTCTGGATGAGCACTCCGCCGCTGGGTTGCCCCCAGTGCCAGTACGAAATCGCCACCTTCTCCGAAGCCGTTGAGGCCTTAGAAGGGGGTGCGCGCTGTTTGCTTTGTGGAGGATCCCTCAACGCCACCGCTCTCACTGAGGCTGTAGATTCTTGGTCAGATTCGGAAGTGACGGAAGAAGGCGAACTCCGAGCGGAAGCCGAGACGGATGTCCAAGAAGAAGAGGCGCTCTTAGAGGGCACTCCAGATTTTGGCGACGACGGCGAGGAAGAAGAAGACCCCGTTCTGTAACCCGCCAAGCTTGACCTGCCGCTCTGGCAGTCTTACCCGCTTTACAGCCTTATAGAAAAGCCTTAACTCCCTGTTTTTCCATGGGTTAGGTCAAAATCACAAAAACATCTTGGGGTGGCACGCGGGTTGCAGTATTTCAGCATGGTTTACCGCATCCTCGTGGCCGATGACCAGGCAGATTGTCGACAAGCTATTGCAGCTTTGTTGGATCGCCCGGGCTTTGCCATTGAGATTGCCGACAACGGCGCTGATGCGCTCCGCCTTTTAATGGAAGGACCCTTTGATCTTTCTGTTTTAGATGTCCATATGCCTAGCCTGTCTGGCATTGAAGTTTTGGGGCATCTGCGCCGTACTGGCAAGAATACCCCCAGCATTTTGATGACAGGAAATCCCACCAGCACGATTGAGGCTGCCGCCATGGAACTAGGCGCCGTCACGATGTTGCACAAGCCTGTTCAAGCCGAAATCCTCCGCATCACTGTGGAGCAAGTTTTTTCACGTCGGATCTAACACAAACCCTTAAAGAAGAGAATTTCATCATGGCCGAAATCGCCAATCAAATTGCCATCCGCCCCTTGGGTGACAAAGTCCTCATCAAACGCCTCGAAGCTGCAGAGATTTCTGCAGGTGGCATCGTTTTACCTGACTCCGCGAAGGAGAAGCCTGCCGAAGGCACGGTTATCGCACTTGGCGAAGGTCGTCGTCTTGAAGACGGCAAACGCACGGATTTCACCGTCAAAGAGAATGACACCGTTCTCTTCACCTCATACGCCGGCACTGAAGTGAAATGGGAAGGCGGCGAATACCTCATCATGTCTGAGGATGACATCCTTGGCATTGTTGGCTAAAAAAAGGAAATTATTATGGCACACAAAACTATCGCATTTGATCAAGAGGCAAGAGAGCACATCCGCCAAGGCGTCAAAAAATTGGCCGCAGCAGTCAAAGTCACATTGGGACCACGTGGGCGCAATGTCATCATTGAGAAATCTTTCGGCACCCCCACCATCACAAAAGATGGCGTAACCGTTGCAAGAGAAGTCGAGCTGGAAAACCGCTACGAGAACATCGGCGCACAACTTGTGCGTCAGGTCTCTGCAAAAACCAGTGACCTTGCTGGAGACGGAACGACGTCGGCCACCGTGCTTGCTGAAGCTATCTATGAAGAGGGCTTGCGCAATGTCACTGCGGGCGCCAACCCTATTGAACTGAAGCGTGGCATTGAAACTGCCGTAAAAACGGTGGTCGAGTACCTTCATGCTCAATCTACGCCAGTACAAGGCATAGAGGAAATTGAACAAGTCGGTACTGTTGCTGCTAACAATGACCCTGAAATTGGCAAGAAGCTAGCCGAAGCTTTTGAGCGCGTCGGAAAAGACGGTGTCATCACCGTAGAAGAAGGCCGCTCATTAGAGACGGAAATTGAGTGGGTGGAAGGAATGCAGTTTGACAAGGGTTACTTGTCGCCGCACTTTGCCACGGACACGGAGACTTTAACCGCAGAACTTGAAGATCCTTATATCCTCATTTTTGAGAAGAAGATTTCTAATGTCCGCGACATGCTTCCTTTATTGGAACAGGTAGCCAAGAGCGGAAAGCCGCTTTTGATTTTGGCAGAAGATATTGAAGGGGAAGCTTTGGCAACGCTTGTTGTCAATAAGTTGCGTGGTATCTTTAAGGCCGTCGCTGTCAAGGCTCCTGGCTTCGGAGATCGCCGTAAATCCATGATGGAAGACATTGCTGTTTTGACCGGAGGCACCGCTCTCATGGAAGACATGGGGCATAAATTAGACACAGCCACCCTGGAAGACCTCGGCACCGCAAAACGCGTCATCGTTACAAAGGACGACACGACAATCATTGAGGGTGCGGGGAGCAAAGATGACATCAAGGGCCGTATGGACCAAATTCGCGCAGAAATAGAGCGGACCACGTCGGACTATGACAAAGAGAAACTCACAGAGCGCCTTGCCAAGTTGGCCGGTGGTGTTGCGGTTCTCAATGTTGGAGCTGCTACAGAAGCTGAAATGAAAGAAAAGAAAGCTCGCGTGGAAGATGCGCTTCATGCGGTTCGTGCCGCAGCAGAAGAAGGCATTCTTCCAGGTGGAGGCACTTCCCTTCTTCGAGCTCAGGCTGAAGTTGCCAAATTAAAGTTGGCCGGTGACCAGCAGTACGGTGCCGATATTATTCGTCGTGCGCTTGAGGCGCCTCTCCGTCAGATTGCTACAAACGCTGGGCAAGATGGCTCCTTAGTTGCCGACAAAGTGCGCAATGCGGAAACCTTTGCTCACGGCTACAACGCAGCCACCGATGTGTACGAAGACCTCGTTGCCGGGGGAATCATTGACCCCACCAAGGTGGTGCGCACTACTCTGCAAAACGCCGCTTCTGTTTCTACCTTGCTTCTCACCACAGAAGCAATTGTGAGCGAAGTCTCAGATCCGACGCCAGCGATGCCAGCCGGTGGGGGTGACCCCATGGGCGGTATGGGCGGTATGGGCGGTATGGGCGGTATGGGCTTCTAAGCTACAGAGTCGCGCAATTT
>JAPKBM010000034.1 GCA_026421205.1 Planctomycetota bacterium | reverse complement strand
GGCCTCCCCCGCCCTTCCAGTCAACCCCTAGGGCACGCTAGGATGGGAAAATGGCCAAGGTGAAAGTCGTTTTCGTGACCACTTCAATGATTGTGGGTGGCTTGGAGAAGGTCCTCGTTGACGTAGCCAATGGCATGGATTCATCTCGGTACGAAGTTTCCGTCCTTTTGACGAAATTGCCTGGGCCTTTGGCGGATGATTTCCTGGGGCACGTTCAGGTAGTTTCTGAGTTTCGGCGAGGCATCTTCGGCTCCTTTTTAGGTCTTTTTCGCATGATGTCTTGGATGCGTCGGCACCGCCCAGACTGCGTTTTTACCGTGGGTGATGGCGATAAGTTTTTCCTCGGCCGACTTGCCGCAAAGTGGGCTAGAGTCCCTGTGATTCTTTCCGGACTCCATACCACGCCAGGGCCGGAACATGTCGGTCGATCTATTCTTGGCCGTTGGAATAAGCACCTCATGGGGTTGAACTCTGGGGTCGTCACGGTGACGAGCCATTTGAAAGAATATCTTTCCGAGGTGGAAGGCTATCCCAAGGAAAAGACTTGGGTCATCGCCAACGGCACAGACACGGATCGCTTTACCCCAGGATCGCCCGCTCCCCCATCAATTTGGAATGAATTGGGCTTGCCCGATGGCACCCCTCTCATCTCAATCGTTGCCGCGCTTCGGAAAGAGAAGCGTCACGACTTATTCCTTGAAGCTGCTGCTTTAACACGGAAAGAAATACCCGCGGCCCATTTTTTAGTCGTCGGTGGTGGCCCGAGTCTGGATGCCCTTAAGGATCAAGCTCGTATTGCCGGCATAGATTCTTCCGTACACTTTTTAGGGCCTCGGCACGACATCCCAAACATCTTGCGCGCATCTTACGCCGCTTGCCTTTCTTCCACCGACGTGGAAAGTGCGCCCATTTGCATGTTGGAAGCGCTTGCTTCCGGCGTTCCCCAGGTGGCTCCGGCCATTGGAGGGATACCGGGTATTGTTGCTGACGGAGAAACCGGTTTTCTTTACCCTGCGGGGGATGTTGCAGCACTTTCGAGGCATTTAGTCACTCTGCTTGGAGATGCCGAACTCCATCAGAAATTTAGAAGGGCTTCACGCCAGCGCGCCTTGGCTTATTTTTCAGTCATTCATATGGTCCGAGGCCACGAAGACCTTATTGATGCTCTTTTGGAAAATCCGGATTACCGCTGTATCACCTGAAGATTCTTTGTATTTAAACGAACGTCTTGGATTCGTGCGGCTAAATCTTGTTGGTCATAGCAGACGTTCGGAGCCATCTCGGCCAATCCGCCAGAGGACAAAGTTGGGCCGTCGGCCTGAGCCATCCATTTCCGCACTCGGAAATCTAACGCCTCTCTAGAGGACTGGATTGAATCTGCTCCAGTGCGATTCTTGACAGGGGCGAATTCTTCTTCCCTCTCACAGTTTTGCACGAGAGCAACATCGGCTAGGCTCAGTGCATCGAAAACAAAAGTCTCAAACTTGATCCCTTGGCAAGGGACGGCTTCGGCACTCCCAGCGTGTAATGCGTGCACTTCTTTATGTGCTAAATGAAGCGGAAGTGCAGCTTCTGCCATCTCCTCCGCAAAGGCCAAGTCAAAAAAGTGGATTGCAATATTGCCTGCGCGGAAGCGCAATCCTCCATCTTTCGCGCGTTGTTCCGCGAATCCCTCGGGAAGATCCGAGTATTCCAAACAGGTCACTTTCTCATCACGCTGGACAATTAAACCGACCTTTTCTGCGGGGTCTTTTTTCTCAATCACTTTGACGGACATTTGTGCCTTTTGCCGGAGGTGGTGACCGAGAAAAATCGGGTCCGCCACCCGTGCTAAGGGATTGTCGACTTGGCAGTAATAAAGGAGGTCAACACCCTGGTCGCGAAGTTGAGGAAGGACAATTGAATCTTTGAGCGCTTGGTAAAAGCCACCATGCCCATCAGGGTTTCGGAACAAACTTCGGGGCGTTGAGAGTAGAAACTGACCTGTTGGGCTGAGGGCGGGCAACGTGCCTTGGCAGACCAGATGGACCGAAGATGCGCCCAAGCCAAACCAATTCCTTGCCTGGAGAAATTGAGCTGTTGCGATGTGGTTACCTGGGCCCGTTTGGATGATCCATTGCAAGTTCGCCTTCGTCAAAACGCGGAGACGCTGAATCTGGCCTGCGAGCATTTGAAAAAGGCTTGCACCAGAAATAGCCCCTAGGGGGAACGCTCCTTTTGGCCCCTCAAAGCCGAGACGACTCGCTTGACCGCCCGCAACGGTGGCAATGGCAACTCTTCCTGCTTGCAGCGCAGCAAAGCCGGCCTCTCTAGCCTCCTGTTGATTCTGGGTCTCATCCGTCGACGCGGGGAAGAGGATTGGAGGTGCAATGGTCCCTGGCAGTGTTTCGGTCGGTTCCCGAAGTGCTGCAATTTGGCGGTCCAGCATATTCCAGTCGACCTGTTCCAAGTCCAGGGTGAGACGGCGGAGCGACTCTTCGCCGCACGCCTGAGCAGGCCGAAGGACCTCCTCCATCCCCCGCTCAAAAAGAGCGGTTTCCACTTTCGTCCGCTGAGTCAAGGATTCCTCTTACTTCTCTTCGAGGCGCCCCAGAGCGTCCTCGAGTAAGTGCACCAGAAGTTCAAGCTTTCGCTCTGTAACAAGTTGGCGGCGCGTTAATTTTTCAACAATAGGAGGCAAGAGTGCCTCTAACACGTAGTTGTTCACCATGTTGATAATTTCGGCGCGGGAGGCGTCGGGCAACTTATGGAAATGGTAGTGGTACGCGTTGTCCAAGGCGTCCTCGGCAAAGTGGAGAGACTCTTGAGTGAGTTTTTCCAATTCTGAGGGGTCGTGTTCAACACGAAAAACGTCCTTTTTGTAGGACTTAATCGCTTCAGCAAATTTTTGTTGCACAGAAGTTCTCCGGGATGTTAACCATTTTTACGAAAGACCAAGCACACATTGTGACCACCAAAACCAAGAGAGTTGGAAATCACAACGCGGAAATCTTTTTCGCGCGGCTGAGAAGGGATGTAGTCAAGATCGCAGCCGTTTTCTAGGTCAGGGTTTTCAAGGTTTGCTGTTGCATGCGCCACTCCGTTTTGCAGAGTCAGAGCACAAACGACAGCTTCAATAGCCGATGCTGCGCCCACTAAGTGGCCGAGCATGGATTTCGAGGATGAAACGCAAGTTTTTTTTGCGGCGTCTTCGCCAAGAGCCAGTTTAATGGCAAGGGTTTCAATCATATCGTTGAGCATGGTGGAGGTTCCATGCGCGTTGACGTAGTCCACTTCTTCGGGGAGGACCCTGGCATCCTTCAGAGCAAGTCGAAGCGCCTCAGCGGGGCGATTTCCACTCTTGTCGGGTGCGGTGATGTGGCCAGCATCATCGGTTTGTCCAAAACCGGCAACCTCACAGTAAATCTTCGCACCACGAGCGAGTGCGTGTTCTTCTGATTCCAGCACGAGAACTGCGGCGCCCTCCGCCATAACGAAACCATCTCGGTCTCGGTCGAAGGGTCGGGAGGCTGCGGTGGGGTCATCATTTCGAGTTGACAACGCCTTGATGGAGCTAAACCCTGAAATGCACAATGGGTTCGTGGTCGTTTCCGCGCCACCCGTGACCACTACGTCGCAGTTACCACTACGGATTTCTCGCATTGCCATGCCGATGGCATGCCCACTTGAGGCACACGCTGAGGAAGTCAAAAAACAGGGACCTTGTAAGCCGAATTCAATTGCGATATTGGCGGGCAAAGAGTTTGCCATCGTATTCGGAATGAAAAATGGCGTGACCCGACGTGGCCCCTTTGACTCAAGAACAACTTGACCGTCTAAAATTGTTTGAATGCCACCAATTCCAGTGCCCAAAATAGATCCAGCACGCGTAGAGTCAAACTGCTCTTCGGTAAGCCCCGAATCACGAAAAGCTTCTCGCGCGGCAAGAAGCCCAATCTGGGTAAAGGGGTCCATGCGCCGCATTTCCTGTTTAGAATAGTGGTCTTCCGGGAGGTAATGCACGCCGCGAACCTCTGCCGCAATTTTCGTTGGGTAGAGTTCCGTGTCCCAGCGCTGAATGGAACGAACCCCACTCTCGCCAGCGAGGAGTTTGTCAAAAACAGATTTGGCGCCCGCGCCCAAAGGGGTGAGGGCGCCAATACCAGTGATGACGACTTTGCGGGGATGTTGCGTCATGCTGAATGCTAGCTCAGACGACTCTCTAGGCGTTCATTTTGCCACTGATGTAATCAATCGCAGAGCCCACAGTCTGGATGTGTTCTGCGTCCTCATCAGGGATTGTGATATCAAAAGCGCTTTCGAATTCCATGACCAATTCCACGGTATCGAGGCTATCTGCACCAAGATCATTGATGAAGCTGGTTTCGGGGGCAAGTTTGTCGCGAGAAGCACCCATGTGCTCGCAAACGATTTCGTAAACCTTTTCTTGAATGTCCGTCATGACAATTTGAGTATCGAGAGAGGCAGAGCCTCGTGGGGTTAGCGACCGTAGTCGCGGTGGTGAATTATAGAGGTTTCGCCCTTCAGTGGGAAGGGTAGAGTCCGAGAACTAGCCGAGGGAGAGTCCCCCGTCGACCAGGAGGACTTGGCCCGTAATGTAGCCGCCCTCTGGAGAGAGAAGGAACTGTACAACTCCAGCCACGTCTTCAGGGGTTCCAGCTCTTTGCAAGGCAATTTTTTCTGTCATTGCCCCTTGTTGTTCCTCCGTCAAGGCGCTTGTCATATCCGTGGCAATGAAGCCTGGGGCGACGACATTGACTGTGATTCCGCGACTTCCTAATTCAAGGGCGGCAGAGCGTGCAAGGCCATGCAACCCAGCCTTTGCCGCACAATAATTCGCCTGGCCCGGGTTACCAATGCTGGCAACGACGGACCCTATCAGGACGACGCGCCCGAATCGTTGCTTCATCATGGGGCGAGTGACGGCTTTGAGCAGGTGAAAAGATCCACCCAGATTTGTGGCGACGACCTGTTCAAAATCATCGGCGGACATCCGCATGAGGAGGCCATCACGTGTGATTCCTGCATTAGCAATGAGGCCGTCAACTCCCCCCCACTTTTCAAGAACCTGCCCAACGGCCGAGGCTGCTGTTTCCGGTAAGGATATGTCTCCAGCAAGGGAAAGGAAAGTGCCACCCGCGTCTTGTACGGCGCGTGCAGTTTCCTCCAAGTTCTCGTGAGAGGTCGCCAAGCCGGCAACTTTTGCACCTTGAGAGGCCAGTTGAACGGCAATAGCACGTCCAATCCCACGCGAAGCACCGGTGACAAGGAAGCGTTGATCTTTCATGATGAGGAAGAGGTTGGGGGAGACAGTGTGTTGGCAAGGCTCTCAAGAGCACTTACGTTTGGGAGTGCATGAATCATGGCCTCGGCATAAATTTTCCGGCCAAGACCCGTCAAGACCTTTCCGGGGGCAAGTTCCAAAAACGTTACGCCTGAAAGTTCTTGTGCCATGTGAAAAAAAGAGTCCGCCCACAGTACGGGGGCAGTCAGTTGGGCAGAAAGCCCCGCGCGCAGCTCTTCGGGAGAACTTGCGGGCCTTGCCGTTGCATTTTGCCAAACAGGGCACTTCGGCGTTTGAATGGGCGTTTCCGCAAGGGCTTCGTTGAGGCGTGCAGCAGCAGGCTGCATAACGTCGGAATGAAAAGCACCTGCAACGGTGAGACGAATTGCCCGACGAGCGCCCGCCTCTTTTGCAAGAGGCTCGAGGGCCTCCAAGGCTTCGATTTCTCCACTGATGACAACCTGCCCTGGGCAATTGAGGTTGGCTACCTGGCAAATTTTCCCCGTAGCCGCAGCCGCCTGTTCACAGAGTTCTCTTAATGCCTCCGGGGATAAACCAAGAACGGAGGTCATGCCAGAAGTGAGCATTTCTGAGGCGTCCTGCATTGCCTTTCCTCGGAGATGCACGAGTTGAAGCCCGTCGGCGAAGGAAAAGGCGCCGGCTGCGGCCATCGCTGAGTACTCCCCTAGGGAAAGTCCAGCAGTTCCCTGGGGATCTACTTTTCCAAATGCTTCTTCAAAGGCAGCAAAGGCTGCTAAAGAACAAGTGTAAATCGCAGGCTGTGCGATGTCCGTCCGTGTAAGTTCTTCGGCAGGGCCATCAAAGCAGAGTTTCGACAAGGCGTAACCAAGGACAGCATCGGCCTCTTCAAAAACGGCTTTTGCAGCAGGTGAGTGCAAGGTGAAGTCGTGGCCCATGCCAATTGCTTGAGCACCTTGTCCGGGAAAGAGGAGCCCTAGTCTCATGACTACCAGCGGATTCGCGCCGCACCCCAAGTCAGGCCAGCGCCAAAGGCCGCAAAAACGAGCAAAGTGTCCTTGACAAGGAGATCTTTTTCATAGGCCTCCCCGATGCAAATAGGGATTGTGCCTGAGGATGTGTTTCCAAAATTTTGAATATTGATATAAACTTTTTCTTTCGGAATATTGAGTTTCCCACTGGCCGTTTCTAGGATTCGCCGATTCATTTGGTGCGGGAAAACCCAGCCAAGCTCTTCAGGGTTCTGACCTTCCATGGCCCAGCTCATGAGAGTTGTCATGCGCTCTACTGCAAATCGGTAGACTTCTCTCCCTTTCATCCGCAATAGGTGCGTCCCTTCGGCAAGAATTTGTGGATTCATTGGTTTCACCCCGCCACCTTCTGGGCGCTGGATAAAATGCGAACCACTGCCATCGGCACCGAGCATGGAGTCTTCAATGAGCCCCTGTCGGCACTGATCATGGGGCTGAAGAAGGACGGCTCCGCCTCCATCGGCGAAAATAACAACCGAGTTTCTATCGTGGAGATCACAGATTCTGGAAAGTGCTTCACCGCCAATGACAAGGACGTTCTTGTGGGTGCCCGACGCAATGAATTGCTTGCCGATCTGAAGGCCGTAAACAAACCCAGTACATGCCGCTTGAATGTCGAATGCTGAAGCGTTTGAGCATCCAAGGCGGTCTTGAACAATGCACGCCGTAGCCGGACAGCCGAGGAAGTCTCCAGAAATGGTAGCTAAAATGACAAGGTCAACCTCCTCAGGGCGAACTTCGGCATTTTCTAATGCGCGTTTTCCCGCTTCATAGAAGATGTCTGAGGGGCGTTGGTCATCCGCAAGGAAACGGCGTTCTGCAATTCCTGTGCGTTGCAGAATCCAGTCGTCACTGGTGTCGACAAAACGAGTGAAGTAATGATTGTCAACGACTCGCTCTGGAACATACCAGCCTAATCCAGCAATACCGACAGGAAGAACTTTAGTCATGGCTGCTTTGGGCGGGCTCTGAATAAGCGGCAGCGCTTTGCAGGATATGCTGATTGACTCCTTTTTGGAGTTCCTCTCTAACAAAGCGAATCGCCGAAAGAACTGCATTTGCTCTTGAGCGACCATGGCCAATGATTACGGTCGCGTTCACGCCAAGAAGAATTGCGCCCCCGACCTCGGAGTAGTCGGCAGCACCCAAAAGTGATCGAAAAGATGCCCTCAGATTTTTGTCATCATCGGAGAGATTGCGCGCGGCTTGTCCAAGGAATTCAGCAAAACCTTCAATGACTTTCAATGCAAGGTTTCCAGAAAAACCGTCAGCCACAATGACGTCGGCTTCCCCTGAAAATAGGTGATTGCCTTCTATATTCCCGACGAAATTGAAGTCAGAGTCTGAAAAGAGTTGGTGGGTTTCCTGGAGAAGTGGACTGCCTTTTGATGCTTCGCTTCCTATATTGAGGAGTGCAACCCGCGGTCTGTCTTGGTCAAAGATATCCCGCGCGAAGGATTCCCCCATGAGTCCATACTGAAACAAGTGGAGCGGTTTGGGGGTGGGGTTGGCCCCGGCGTCTAGAAGGATGAAGGAGTTTTCGGCCATGCGAAAGGTGACTGCGATGGCAGGACGTCGGATGCCCTTGAGCATGCCAAGCCCCATGGTTGAAGCAGCGACTGCCGCCCCCGTATTCCCCATGGCCACCAGTCCCTGAGCCTTCCCATCTTTCATTGCCTTGACCGCGAGAGAAATGGAGGCTTTCGGCTTTGCACGTAGCGCTACGATTGGTTTCTCATCTCCGGCTATAAAAACATCCGTGTGGATGATTTCAGGGATGTCGGGAATCCCCTGCTCTTTGAAAAAAGATTCCGTGATTTCCTTCGGCCCGATAAGGAGGAAATCTTCAGGAGAAAAATCCGCACGCAACGCGTCTGCAACGCCAAGGAGAATTTCTCCTGGAGCGTGGTCGCCACCTAACAGGTCGACAGCAATCCTCATCAAGAGGGCTTAAAACTCGTCCTTTTGGATGACTTCCCGTCCCGCATAGTAGCCGCAGCTATCGCAAACAGTATGGGGTGGCCCCATCGTTCCACAGCGAGAGCACTCGCGCATGGAAATGATTGTTTTACGAAGGCCCGCTTTCACTTTACGTGCGCGAGATTTAGAATGTTTACGCTTAGGAACGGCCATGATTTTTTCGTTCTCGGGGTCCTGAATGGAAACCGGGACCGGCTATTTTCGCAGTTTTTTGCGGAAGGTCAAGCCGGAGAAGGCAGAGAGTTGAAGAAAGTTTGAATTATTTGTTCGAGATTGGAGCCAGAAGTGCCTTGTCCTTGAGCAAAATCAGGTCTACCGCCGCCGCCACCCCCAATTTTACCTCCAAATTCCTTGGCGAGCGTACCTGCTTTAAGACCAGATTCTTTGCTTGTAAGGAGGGCGAACGGGACTTGATCTGGAAGCCCACCCGTTAAAAGCAGAAGAGGGGGAAGCTCTGACTTGCCTTTTATGGAATCTATCAAGGTGCGGAGATGCTCTGCGGATGCTTCAGGGAAATGCTTCCAAAGTGGCTGGTTAGCTTGCGCGCATGCGTCCAAAAGAGCCTGGGGGTCCAACGTTGCCGGCGCGGTTGATTGGGCAGAAACTTTGGCCTTCTTTTGCAGACTTTGGACACGCTCTAAGACCTGAGGAGTTTGGCACTTTAATCGTGCAGCAAGGTCCTGAAGAATTGTGCGTTCGTGGTGAATGGTAGCCGCAGCAACATCGCCTGCAACCGCTTCCATGCGTCGGACTCCCGCGGCTAAAGATCGATCAGTCAAAATTCGGAAAGCGCCGATGGCCCCAGTGTTGTGCACATGCGTTCCCCCGCAAAGCTCGGCCGAGTAGCCTGGGATACGAACGACACGAACTTCTTCCGAGTATTTCTCTCCAAAGAGCGCCATGACCCCTGATTTTTTTGCATCCTCTAGCGCGCAAGTTTCAGCTTCCAAAGAAACAGCGGCCATCACGGAATTCTGCACCCACCCCTCTACTTCCCGGAAAACACCTGCACCGGGTGCTTCGTGATGGGTGTAGTCAAAGCGCAGGCGCGTCTCATCTACGTGCGACCCAGCCTGCTGCACATGATCTCCAAGGACCGTGCGCAAAGCGGCTTGCAGGAGGTGGGTTGCCGTGTGATGGCGTTGCACCGCCTCTCTTTTTTGTGCATGAACATTTGCCGTAACCGTGGCCCCCAATACCCCAGGGGAAAGGGCCTTGCCGTGATGAAGGGAAAATCCATCTTCCGAAGTCGTATGGGTCACTTGAAAAAAGGTATCTCCGGAACAAGAAAGCAATTCCCCAGAGTCACCAATCTGGCCGCCGCCCTCGGCATAAAACGGAGTATGGTCTAAGAGAACAATACCTTCCTGTCCTGGGGTCATTTCTGAAGTGAGAATTCCTTCCACGAGAAAGGCCTGAGTGGATGCCTCTGCCGAAGTGCTTTCGTATCCAAGGAAACTCGTTGGCTTGAGCCCATGAGCGCTCAGTTGACTGGCCAGAGACTCTGCAAAGACGTCTTTCGAGATTTCTGATGCAGAACGAGCCCGCTCTCGTTGAGAATCCATGGCAGATTGGAATCCTGGCGTATCAAAGGCGAGCCCCCTTTCTTTCACGACGACTTCCGTAATGTCCGAAGGAAATCCGAATGTGTCATGGAGTTCAAAGGCAAGATCCCCAGGAAATAAGTGTGCCGACGGGTTCTTTGCCTGGACAGATTCAATCTGCTGATACAGCCGCGTAATTCCTTTGTCGTAGACGTCGCGGAAACGATTTTCTTCTCCATCAACCATGGCGAGAATTGTTTGTTGCTGCTCCAGAAGTTCTGGGTACGACTGCCCCATGGTTTCTTGCACATCCGGCAAAAGTTTCGTGAAAAACCCGGAGGGGATTTGCAAGTCGATCGCATCTCGGACAGCACGTCGGAGGATTTTTCTTACGATATACCCTCGTCCTTCGCGAGCTGGCGCAGCCCCGTCGGCTATGCAAAAGAAAACGGCCCGCACGTGGTCGGCGATACGGCGCATGCGAATATCGACGTCCCGGTCCTTCCCATAAGTTTTTCCGGAAAGACTTTGAAGGCGGGTTAAGCTCGGCGCGAAGAGGTCAGTTTCTAAATTGTTATCGACGCCTTGGGCAACGGCTGCAATCCGCTCTAACCCTAAGCCGACATCAATATTGTTCTGTGGGAGCGGGGGAAGGCTGCCGTTTTCTTGGCGGTCAAATTGTGTGAACACAAAGTTACCGACCTCTAAGAAACGCTCCGGGAGTTCTTCTAGTCCTTGATTGGACGGCAGGGGTTTGCCGGGAGTTTGATCCCAGTAAATTTCTGAACATGGCCCGCAGGGCCCGTTGGGTCCTTTGGATGGCGCCGAGGACGGCCAGAAATTCTCTTTTTCCCCAAAGCGATAGATTTGTGCCTCAGGGAGACCGATGCCGTCGTGCCAAAGTTGGAAGGCCTCTTCATCCTCGTGGTAGACCGTGACATAAAACCGGTCTGATGCCCAGCCAAGAGTTTGTGTGAAAAACTCCCACTCCCAGGCAATCGTTTCTTTCTTGAAATAATCGCCGAAAGAAAAATTCCCGAGCATCTCAAAAAAAGTATGGTGCCGTGGAGTGCGGCCGACATTCTCCAAGTCAGGCACGCGAATGCACTTTTGAACCGTCGTTGCTCGTTTGAAATCTCTTCCTTTTCCGAGAAACTCATCTTTAAATTGATTCATCCCTGCTCCAGTAAAGAGGAGCGTCGGGTCATGGGAAGGAATCAGGGAGTCTGAGGCAAGATGCAAATGTTCCCGGGCTTGGTAAAAGCCCAGGAACGCTTGACGGATTTCCGCTCCGGTGCGGGGAGCATTCATGATGAGAGCAGTTTAATTGGCCGCGGCCTTTTCGGCTTTTTTCGGCTTTGCCTTCTCCTTGGCCTTTGTTGCTGCTTCGGTCACCACAGGGTTCATGGCTTCTCGCACGAAGGTCGCCAATTCTTCACAGAGTTCCGGGTTTTCAAGCAAGAGGGTGCGCGCAGCTTCTCTGCCCTGCCCAAGGCGAATATCGCCCTTGGTCGGGTGCTTCATGGAGAACCATGCCCCGGACTTCATGACAAAACCGTGCTCAAGGCCTAAATCCAAAACGTCTCCTTCGTAACTAATGCCGGTGCCGTAAAGAATGTCAAACTCTGCACGGCGAAATGGTGGCGCTACTTTGTTTTTGACGACCGTTGCTTTCGTTCGATTTCCGACGATAACATCCCCATTTTTGAGTGCGCCAATACGGCGAACATCTAAGCGGATGGACGAGTAAAACTTAAGAGCTCGGCCACCCGGAGTGGTTTCGGGGTTGCCAAACATGACTCCGATTTTCTCTCTGAGCTGGTTGATGAAAACGACGACGGCACCAGTTTTGCCGATGGTGGCCGTTAAGCGACGTAGTGCTTGAGACATCATGCGGGCCTGGCGACCTATGTGCGCATCTCCGATGTCACCTTCTAACTCAGCCTTAGGAACGAGTGCTGCAACAGAGTCAATGACAACGATGTCAACAGCACCGGACTTGACAAATTGCTCCGTGATATCCAATCCTTCCTCACCTGAAGAAGGCTGAGAAAGCAGGAAGGCGTCTCCACTTAAATTAATGCCAAGGTTTTTTGCGTACTCCGGGTCAAACGCGTGCTCGGCATCAATGTAGACGGCGAATCCACCGGCCTTTTGTGCCTGAGCTACGACGGACATCGCCAAGGTGGATTTCCCACTGGACTCCGGCCCGTAAAGTTCCACCACGCGACCACGCGGTAAGCCTTTGCCGCCGAGAGCCTGATCTAAGGCAATAGATCCGGTTTTGATGCCAGAAACAGGCGCCATGGATTTCACACTCATGTCCATAACGGCTTCCGTTCCGTGCGATTTTGTAATGGAAGCCAAAGCAACTTCGATAGCTTTGGCGCGGGATGGGGCTTTTGATGTTGTTTTCTTAGTTGCCATGGTATTTCTCCTTGTGAGGCCAGTCTAGGGTATGGAAGGGCCGAATTACAGGGGCTAACTAGGAATTCCTTCTTCCAGAAGACGGGCCGACGACTGAGGGTGACGGGAAAATTAGGAAGAAAACTGGACGAAGTCCCGAAGTTTCTGGAAACGCTGGTCCAGCTCGCTTCGAGTCGCTTCTTCTAGGCCCTTCGTAGAGAAGTGTTCTACCGTCATGGATGCGGCGACTGTCCCGTAAGCCATGGCACGTCGCAGGTTTTCTGGTGTGCTCTCGCCCATTTCCGCGAGGGCTCCCAAAAATCCACCCGCAAAAGAATCCCCAGCACCGGTCGGGTCTACAACCTGAGAAGTAGGGTAAGCCGGGAGCGCAAAATGAAGAGCCTCGGTGAAAAGAAAAGCTCCGTGCTCCCCTTTTTTGATAATGACGGTATCTGGACCCATTTTCAGCAGAGCCTCCCCTGCGAGGATGAGATGCGTCTCCCCGGTTAAGGCACGCGCTTCAGCGTCGTTCAAAATCAGGCCGTCTACCTTTTCGAGAACTTGCTGGAGGTCGGCGAGCGCGGTGTCAATCCACAGATTCATGGTGTCGGCAAAAACGGAATGACCTTGGAGGGTCTTTAATGCCTCTAACTGGGTGCTGGGCCCCATGTTTGCTAGAAATACAAATGGGGAGTGGATGTAGGTGTGCGGGATTTGAGGGGGTTCGACTAAGACATTCAGCTCTGTCCTCAGAGTCTCTGCCTCATTCATTTCTCCTTCGTAACGACCCGTCCAGCGAAAGGTTGCTTGATCCGCAAAGGTTTGAATGCCATCTAAATCGGCGCCACGCTTCTTGAGCGTTTGAAGGGGCGCTTGCGGAAAGTCTGATCCAATATTTCCCGCAAGTTTTACATGGGAGAACAAAGAGGCCGCCAAGGAAAAGTACACCGCTGAGCCACCCACCACATCTTCTGCCCGGCCAAAAGGGGTTTCAATCGTGTCAATTCCAAAACTACCGACAACGACGAGGCTCATGATGGATCGTTGATGAGGTGAACATGTTTTTTGAACTGGTCGGAAAGGAGCCAGACGACTCCCCCAATGAGGCCAAATCCGATTTGCGTAGTAATCCGAAAGAGAACAGAGACCGCTACCCCCATTGTGAATGAGGATCCAAACCAACGGAAGAAAGTGCCATAAAGTGTCTCCCCAACCCCCCACCCAGCAGGTGCCAAAGGGACGGCAGAAAGCGTTTGCACTACGGGGAAGATTACAAAAGTATTGAGCGGGTCAAGGTTAGCCTCCAGAGATTGCGCAAGGCACCAAAAAGAGAGAATGCCGCAAAACTGCAAAGGAAGTGAAAGCAAAAACGCCCAAATCACGTCGGAAGGTCGCTGCCGGTAAACCGTGAGTGCACTGTCAATTTTCCCAAGGAAGGAAGTGCCTGGAATCGAGAGCCAGCGTTTCAGCCCCAAGAGGGCTCGGAAGCGCCGGGATAGGTACAGGGCGCCCAAAAGAGCGCCGGAGCCGAGCAAGAGAAAAACGCCTTTGCCGATGGCAACCAAATGGGAATTGACTTGCTCTGGACCCCAGAGAAGCGTTGAGGCTAGAACAATGGCTGCGAGGCTGAGCAGAGCAAAGAGGCCGATGATTCGATCGACAAGAACGGAGAGGGCGGCGCGCCACCGATTTTTTTCGAGACCGCGTGTAACCAAAGCACCGCGCACCAAGTCTCCGCCGGTAACGCCGGGCATCACATTATTAAAGAAGTAGCCGACGAAACAAAGGCGGAGCGCATTGAGAAAACTCGTTTTAATTTGTGCAGCACGCAGTAAAAGTTTCCATCGGTAGGCGGCAAAGACGAGCAGGATGCCCCAAAGCCCAAAACCTGCAAAGAACCACAGCAGGTCCATTTCCCGAAGAAGGGTGATGAAGCCAGGGCGGAACTCCACCTTGTCTGGAAAGGCCGACCGGGGCCTTAATACAGTTACGTCGAGTCGCGGATCCCGCGTGAAAAATTGCCAGTTTGCTGTTGTGAAGTCGCCTTGGAGTCGGCCCTCGACCGTTTGCGGGGTGCCCGTTCTTTCAAAGGCTAAGACATCTTTAATTTGGATTTGATTAAGAACCCAAGTTGCAAGGAGTACAACAAGGCCAAACTTAATCAGCACCACGAGGAGGCGACGTCCGGAAATCACGGGGCAGGGAGTTGGATGAGAGATCGGAGAATTTGGAGACGCTGGCTGCATGCCGTGCGGACCTCGGCGTCCACGTCTTTTGCGCCTTGCTCAAGAATTTGAAAGACAACCCGAAGCGCGAAGCTGCGGAGTTGTTGCTCTTGGGGCTTCTGAACTGGATTAGCGTGGGTGCGCCGTCCTAGGGCAGTGAGGGCCCGGATACTAGCCAATGGCGTCGGGAGTTTGGCCTGAACTAGCTGCTCAAGAGCATCTATAAGGTCTTCCGTTTGCCTACCGGCGTCCGCTTCTTGATACATGGAAAGAGCTTGCGTGAAATCCCCCGTCGTCTGCTCTGGCGAAAGTTTCACGCCGTTTCCTTGAATCCAGTGGACTGCAAAGGTAGAGAGGATGGCGGCAGAGTGAATGCGAGCGTCGGGGTGGTCATCGTGCAAGAGCTCAATGGAAACCCATGCGACTGCTTCCAGTTGTTGGCCCATGTCTCCACCGACGGCACGACTGATCGTTTGAAGGATTTCTCGCTCCAGTGCCGTGTGGTTCAGAACGGTGTACTCCTTTGCCCCTTCCTTTGCTCCCCTCGCGGGTTTTTGACTGAGATAGACGTCAGGTGCAACCGAAAGAAAGGCTGGGCTCTGTGGGGTCCAGTCTAGGGGGTCATGGATTGCCGCCAAATCTTGAATGGCCTGTGTAGGTGAGACAGAGCATGAGAGGGCGAGACCGCAAAGGGTCAAAAGAGGGGGAAAGAGGAGGTGCCTCACAGGGGAATCATAAAGAATTAGGATGGTGGAGGCGGCGGGAATCGAACCCGCGTCCTGCAAAGCCACAAACAGGGTGTCTACGTGTGTAGTTCACGATCAATTCTCGTTATTTGGGTAGCACGCGAACAAGCGAACCAAATAACCAGCTCCTTAAGTTTTGCGCGGTGGCCCCGAGCCAGGTCCACGTTGCTAGCCCACGATCAATCGCCTTATTCACCCAGTGGGCGAAGATGAAAAAGACGCGCTGCTCTAGGCAGCTAGTGCGTAATTATTGTTAGCAGTTAATGCTATACAGGGGGATTAACGAGGCCATCCCTGCAACCTCGACACGCAACCATGCATGAAGAACTCTCAGTCGAAACCGATCGCCCCCATCGTGGGTCATTTTAGCACAATTTAGGGGCTTGGGCGGCAGTTAGCGTATATGCCGACGGATTTGCCGGTCCGCGTCCTTTTTCTTTAAGTGCTCCCGTTTGTCATGGTGCTTCCTGCCTCTTGCCACGCCGATGAGGATCTTCACCTTCTTCCCTTGGAAATAGATTTTCAAAGGAATAATGGTCAACCCCTTCTCTTTGCACTTCTGTTCCCACTTTTTGCATTCCTTTTTATGGGCAAGAAGCCGACGAGTTCGACTGGGTTCATGGTTATGGATGTTTCCCTGTCCGTATTCGGGAATATTGGCACCGTAAAGAAAAAAACTGTGGTCCACAATGCCCACAAAGGAGCCACTGAGAGTAATTTTTCCTTCACGCAAAGTTTTAACTTCGGTGCCCACGAGGGATATCCCGCATTCCAGAGTGTCGAGAATGTCAAAGTCGTGACGCGCACGGCGATTCGTGGCGATTTCACGGAGAGGCTGGGGGAGCTCTGACATGGAGAGGGGTTGTTTCCTGACGGGGAGACGCTTATCTTATTCGCCCCGTCAGGGCAGTAGCTCCAATGGTAGAGCGTCGGATTCCAAATCCGAATGTTGAGGGTTCGAGTCCTTCCTGCCCTGCCACCATTTTTTCATGGCATACCCAGGAATTCCCGAAGACGTTCTGGCTTCTCTTGAGGAGCCCGACCCTCTGGACTTGGGTCTACTGACAAAAGAGGTGGCGGTTTTTGCAACTCCGCCGGACGCCCCCCTCCAGACTTTGCTTCATTATGGTCGTCTCGTGCTTGCAGGGAACCAAAGGATGAACCTGACGGGAGCCAAAGACTGGACGACTCTTATAGAAGCTCATTTCGTGGATTGCCTTCGGGCAGCACAGTTTCTCCCCGATGACGTGCGCACAGTTGCAGATTGGGGTTCTGGGGCAGGTTTTCCAGGAATTTTGTGGTCCATTCTATTTCCAGACAAACGCTTTTTACTCTGTGAGAAAAGGCAGAAACGAGTGGAGTTCCTGGAGGATGTCTTGATGCGCTTGGAGCTCTTCCACGCCGAAGTCCTCCCCGGCCAGGCCCAGGAATCTCTTCGGGATGAAGAAGAGCCGGTGGACGCTTTGGTGGCCCGAGCCGTAGAACCACTCCCCCGCTTTCTGGCAAGGATTCGTGAAAACAAGGTTCGCTTCGGCGCTTTGTTTTTGATGGCTGGTCCATCTTGGAAACAAGATTGGGAAGGAATGTCGGCGAAAGCACGTTCTTGTTGGAAGTTAGCCGCTCATCACCCCTATTCACTTCTGGGAGATCGCGGAAAGCGGCACGTCCTGATTTTTCGCCCTGGTTCATGAAACTTGTGCGAAGGCCGATGGGCTTCTCTATCCGAGATTTAGACCGGCGAGGGGTACAAATCGTGACCCAACTTCAGAATGCGGGCTATGAGGCCTATTTGGTCGGAGGCTGTGTGCGCGATATCTTGCTGGGCTATCGGCCGAAAGATTTTGATATTGCGACCTCGGCACGCCCCAATCAAGTGCGTCGGATTTTTCGCCGCTCTCGGGTCATTGGGCGTCGGTTTAAGATTGTGCACGTTTATTCGGGTCGAGAAATCTATGAAGTCTCTACTTTTCGAGCACCACCCCGAGACGGAAAAGGGAAAACGAAAACTCTGGTGGCCGACAACGATTACGGCACGGCCGAGCAGGATGCATGGCGGAGAGACTTTACGTTGAATGCGCTTTATCTGGACCCCAAGAAGAAAGAGATTCTGGACTGGGTGGGTGGATTGGAGGCCATAGAAGCAAGGCAACTGATTTCTATCGGCGATCCGAGAGTCCGCTTCCAGGAGGATCCCGTGCGCGTTCTTCGGTTGATTAAATTTATGCGACGCATGGGGTTGACCGGGGGGGCTGAGGAAATCCAAGCGGCCAAGGAGTGCGCTTCTCTTTTGCAGAAGGCTCCTGATGCTCGGCTCTTGGAAGAGATATTCCGTCTGATGCGCACGGGAGATATGGAAGGCGTTTGGGATGACCTTCACCTTTTGAATCTTCTTCCCGTTTTACTGCCGGAGTTTCGTTCCTGGCTCCACGCGGAAGGGAATGTCGCTCGGATGGGGCAGTACTTTGCTCCGATGGATGCCGCCATTCAAGAGGGCTGGACTCCTTCCTACGCTTTTCTGCTGAGCATTTTGTTTAGCCCTCGGGTCCAGGATGACCCTCGTCCTCAGGAGTTGGTTCGCAGGTTCCAGCAGCGTGCGCGTCTTCCTCGAGGCGAAGTGGACCAAGCCATTCGAATCCTTCAAATACAGCCTCAACTTCTTCGGCCAATCAAAGACATAGACTCACAACGTCGCCCTCCTCGTTTCCTCGGCGAGGATTGGTTTCCAGAGGCTTTGGAATGTTTGCGGTGCTCCTTGGTCGCTCGCGGAGAGGAACTTACCTCTTATGACCATTGGCATGAAAGAAGGCTTTCCCTTCACCCCCGACGTCGCTAGAATTCTCGGCCGGTTGGGCGTTTAGCTCAGTTGGCTAGAGCACCTGAATGACATTCAGGGGGTC
>JAPKBM010000083.1 GCA_026421205.1 Planctomycetota bacterium | reverse complement strand
CTCAACAAATGCAGGGCCAAACCGCCACACCCAGCGACGACCTCTACGCCCTCGGTGCCACGCTCTACGACTTGCTCAGCACCCAGCCCCCCTTCCACGATGGCGACATCGCCCACCTTGTCCAGGAAGCTCCCGCCCCCACCTTGCACCAACGCCTCGAACAACTCGGCATCAACAACCCCATCCCCGACCACGTCCACCACGCCATAATGGCCTGCCTCGATAAGGACCCCGCGCAACGCCCTGCCGATGCCGCTACTTTCGGGCAGCTCATTCATCCCAACACCGCCCCGCCCCCTGTACCGCCTGAGTTCCAACCCGAAGCCGAATCCGTACTCGCCGAGCCCATCGAAAAAACCCAACGCTATCTAGAAGAAAATCTTCCCCAACCCGTCACCAGCTGGTGGAGTGCTCAGTCCAGCGGCAAACAACAATTCCTTGCCATCGCCTCCATTGTCATCGGCCTTATCATTGCCGAACTTGCTTACTCTAAGCTCGCCAACAAAGGCTTTCTCAAAACTATCCGACAACACCACCCCTTCCTCCCTTGGTATGTCGCTCCGGCGAATCACGGCAAGTAACTCAGAAGACTGTTGGCAACGAACATCCCCGGCAGCAATTCTCGAGCAATGGGTCAAAATCACCGAAGCGATGAACAAAATTGCCAACCGTAAATGCGGGGATGATGTACTTTTGTAGCGATGGCGTGGAAGGGTTCGACACCTACTAAATATCACCAGCCGAGCGGACGTGACAGAAGGAGATTTGAAGATAACGCAAACTGCAGGAGGTTAGGCAGCATATAACCCAGGTTATTTACGCACCATATGAAGCCAAACTCATGTCAGTCCTCGACAGACATTTCGGCCAGCTCGTTTTTTAGTCCGCGATCAGCAATAAACGGGCCAAAGGGCACAACAGCCGCCACAATGAATTTGATTGCCCATTTAATAGGTCGTCCATTCACCATCATTGCACATCCAAGTACCACGCAGTAAATGACAAACAATCCGCCATGGATTGGTCCCATAATAGAAACAGCGGTGGGTTGGTCAGCCAAATACTTAAGCGGCATCGCGACAAAAAAGAGAAGGAGCGTTGAGCAACCCTCAATGGCACCAATCAAGCGTAGTCGTTGGAGAACCCTACGTTTCAAAACAGGCACAACTTATACGAAAGCCCAAGGAAATCCGAATCCAGAATTGTTTTTACTGTATTTTAGCTTAACTTCAGTTCGTGCCTAAGTTACCAAACCGCAATCCAGCCCATTATCCTCAAGAAGGATTTTGCCTGTTTCACAACATATTGAACACACAGGAGATCATCGAGGTCCGCAAGGAGTTGGATGCGATGCTGGCGAACCTTCCAGAGCGGCAGATAGTGTACAAGGATGGGAAAAATAAGGAGGTCGATGCACGTCCTGAATACCTCACAGAACCTCATCCCAAACATACATTCTGGCTCGAGCTTTGCCGGCATCCGCGAATACTTGATGCGGTAGAAGAGGTGTTGGGACCGGACCTTATCCTCATCATGTCCCACCTGATTGTGAAACGGGCAGAGGATGGCTTGGCGGTTGCCTGGCATCAGGATAACACCTACTGGCACAGTGTGCAGGGAACCGATGTCACAACCGTTTGGTTGGCGATTGATGATACCGACCGTGCCAATGGATGTATGCAGGTGATTCCGTGTTCACACGAGGGTTACCCCGAGTTAGACAAAGTTAGTACGGGCGGGGATGATTTGTTGGGATTGTCAGTGAAGGTGACTCCGGAAATGGAATCAGCGGCAGTATGCCTTGAAATGAATGCAGGCAGTTTATCGGTCCATGATTCATTCGTGTTACACGGCAGCGAAGCTAATACCAGTGGTCGGCGGCGCGCTGCTTACACTATGCGTTATGCTAACACCAAGACAGTACAAGTCGACACAACCGGGCATTGGGTGCCGGTCTACGTCGTACGCGGCGAGTTGAGCAACCCGAACTACATAGACATCAGACCAGGCCAGCAACTACCAAAGCAAATGCCATGAAAATTGGATCGGCGTGGAATATGTGTAAGGAAACGGCGTTTACTGTAGTTTATAGAACGACCAATTCCATAAATACCACCCGTGATGGCCCGGCGAATTGTTTACTCTTTCCCTTATTTGGCCTTTTCAAATCCCGCTTTTAAGAGGTCCTTGTAACCCGACTTTAGTGGCCGCACATCATACCCTATTTTTTGCAGGATTGCTGAAGCTGGCATAACTCTCCCACCGGATACACAGTGGCAGTAAATGATTTTACCTTTAGGTATTTTTTTGGCCAGATTTAGCGCATAAGATTTATCTGACTCCCATTCTTCAAGGTCGCTCAAAGGTAAAAAAATTGCGGATTGAAGATGACCATCCTCCCACTCGAACTCCTCACGCACATCAACGAGAACAGCTTCATTCTTTGCAATCCGATTTTGGATTTGTTCAAAGGAGTCTGTTGTATGTTTGGGGGGAGAAATCTTGATCGGATTCGCAGTGTTGTCTGTGGCGTTCTTGGGACAACGCACCTTGTGTGTTGAAATATCTGAGGCTGGGAAATACTCCTCACAGAACGGACATTGCGCATCCTTACCATTAGGCGTTGGTTCAAGTCGCAACGACAAGTCTTCCTTCCCACACCCCACCAAGGCCACCACCGCTAAAATCAATAGAATCTGTTTCATGCCCGCCACCTTACGCCTTACCAGCTTCGGTGTAAATGCTGTTGGAGTACATTAAGAGAGCTGCGGAGTCCCATTAACGCGGGAGAGTAATATTGACGTAAGCACCTCTTACTGACGGTTAAACCATATATAAATTTTATTTAGCAGGCACTTTAGCAGTCTACTTGTACCAATTACGTAAACGCACCTCAGCCGCACTCCCCACCAGAATCTTAAACTTGGCTGTGTCCTGTCCACGTGAATGATAGGGGTAAACCACTTTCGGCTTAAATACCTTAACTGCATTAGCTGCCGCTGTCACATCCATTGTGTAGGGCAGATTCATGCATAGAAAAGCCACGTCAATATTCTTCAAAGCCAGCATCTCCGGGGTGCCTTCCGTATCACCGCTAATATAGATTCGCTTGCCGCCCAAATTCAAAACGTATCCATTGCCTTGACCCTTGGGATGAAAACGTTTGCGGGGTGGTGTGGTATTATAACTGGCCACCGCCTCCAGCTTGAACCCGAGTTTGTCCGTGCTCGCACCGTTGCCCAAGGAGATGGTTTTCGATTTCAAATCACCGCCCAAAACCCCTGCCAGAGCTGGTGGCGCTACTAGTTGTGTCGACGCAGCCCTGCACACTACCTTTAGCACGGCTTCACGATAATGATCACCGTGCACATGCGTCAACAAGACCACATCAGGCTTTGGAAAGCGCTTGTACCAATCCGGCTGACCCACGGGATCCACATAGATGGTTTTCCCATCCCATTCAACAACCATGGTGGCATGGTTAATCGGCGTCACAACCACTTTTCCTTTGGAAGTACTAAAAGCTTCCGCAGCTCGAATCTGGTGAAAGCCGCAGAGGAACATTAAACAGGCGATTACGTGAATGCATTTCATGCCCGCCACCCTATGCCTCACCGGCACTGGTGTAAATACTGTTGGGAGCGGGGTCACTTGGAGAGAAAAATATTGCTCTGCACCACAAGATGGACGAGGTCACGAAGGCGATCTTCTTTTTTTGTTAGTTCGGAAACAATGAGATCGACTTCTCCGCGGT
>JAPKBM010000082.1 GCA_026421205.1 Planctomycetota bacterium | reverse complement strand
CGAAGCTGGCAATAAGGCTAGAAGACTAAGAATGAGGGGGATGCGGGTCATGATTTTTAAGGGGGAGGAATACCCATTCTGTCATATAAATCAAGGGTTGTGGGCATAAATGCGGCTATCCCCTCCCCTAAAAAAACCTCTGAATCTTAAATCCACTCCTAAACCCGGCATAAAACACTAGAGGCAAATGCCTCCTTCTTTCGCAATTTTATTTTCCTACATGCTCTATAAGGCGGAGAGAACTCTAAATTAGTCGAGTGGGAGCTAACCCTGGACACCACCTCGGTGAGTTTGACCATAGAATGGCGAAGTGATTTTCAGCACACTGCTCCTCGGTTTCATGCCAATGGTTTTCTTCCAGGAAGCGGAAGAGGCGGAGTTGGAGGCGGCGCAAAGAAAAGTTGCTGAACTAGAAGCGGAGCTTGGGGAGGAGCATTTGGATCTGGTGCAACCCCTACGGGATATGATGATGATTCATTCCAAGCAGGCTCTGTATGAAAAAGGAGCGGAAGTGTGCCGTCGCATATTGTTTATTAATGAAAAATTCCTGGGATCTGATCACCCAGAGGTGGCCGTTGACCTCAACAACCTCGCTGTTTTCCTTGAAGAGGGGGGGGACTATCTTGAAGCAGTTCCTTTGTATAAGCGAGTGTTGGTGATTTATGAAAAATCCTACGGCCCTAATCATCCAAGTGTGGCTCGAGCCCTTGATAGCCTTGCCATTATTCTTCAGCGCCAAGGCTCCTATGTAGAAGCGCAGCCTTTGTTTGAGCGGTTCTTGGCGATTGTGGAAAAAGCCTTGGGGCCCGAACACTCGGATGTAGCATTTGCACTTGACAAACTCGCCGGCCTTCTTGTTGATCAAGGCTCCTATGCAGAGGCTCAGCCTTTGCGTGAGCGATCGCTGGCAATTAGAGAAAAAGCCTTTGGCCCCAACCATCCAGATGTGGGCGCCTCTCTCAGTGACCTTGCTGTTACTGTTGAGGCTCAAGGATTCTATGCTGAAGCGCGCCCTTTATATGAGCGAGCATTGGCTATTTTTAAAAACACCTTGGGCCCAAATCACCCAAATATAGCTATTTCCCTCAACCGGCTTGCCATTCTTCTTGATCGGCAAGGCTCCTATTCAAAATCTCGTCCTTTGTATGAACGAGCATTGGCAATTCAAGAAAGATCTCTTGGCCCTGAACATCCACATGTTGCCACCACCCTGGTCAACCTCGCTAATCTTCTTCGGGCTCAAGGGGACTTTGCCGAAGCTATTCATTCGCTTGAGCGCGCGCTGGAAATTTGGAAAAAAGTCTTCGGCCCCGAGGACCCGAAGGTGGCTCCTGCTCTCAATAATCTTGGTACATTTCTTAGAGAGCAGGGCTCCTATACGGCAGCGCGACCCTTGCTTGAGCAATCATTGGCGATTAGTGAAAAGGCCTTTGGCCTCGAGCACCCAGATGTGGCTATCCCGCTCACCAACCTTGCCGGACTTTTTCAGGACCAGGAATCCTATGAAGAGGCTCGATTTTTATATGAGCGGGCACTGGAAATTTACAGGAAAACTCTTGGAATTGAACACCCCAATGCGGCCAACGTGTTTAGTGGTATTGGCAGTCTCTTACATGCCCAAGGGTCCTATGCGGAATCGCGCTCTATGCATGAACGAGCATTAGCAATTCGAATAAAACTCTTCGGGTCTAATCATCCCCGTTTAGCGGAGTCTCTTCACGATCTCGCGGCGCTTTTTCAGGCCCAAGACTCCTATGCTGAAGCAAACCCTTTATATGAAAAGTGTTTACGCGGAACGCTACACCATTTGTCGTTAAACATGGGGTCAATGACTGAGACGGAACGTTTCCAGTTTCTAGCGATTCAAGTTGGACCCGAGCCCCTTCTTTTGAATCTCGTAGCCATGCGAGGCGAAGGCCCTGATAAGGATTAAACCTGCACACTCTAATTCGACCCTAAAAGAGCCGTTTGAGTGAGTTTGATTATAGAATAGCGATGTGATTCTCAGTACGCTCTTGCTCTCGCTTACCCCAACAGTTTTCTTTCAGGAGCTGAAGAAGAAGCCGAATGTGGTTTTAATCATTGCTGATGACCAGGGTTATGCAGACCTGGGTTTCCTCGGTATGAAATCAGATGTGCAGACTCCGCGATTGGATCAGTTGGCTAAGCAGGGGGTGTACTTTCCGAACTCATATGCAACCAGTCCGATCTGCAATCCGTCGCGGGTAGGCTTGCTGACCGGCCGCTACCAGCAGCGCTGGAATAACTACTATTACGGAGGAGGCCAGGGGCTGCCGAGCGAAGTGATTACCTTGCCGGAACGCTTCAAGGAAGCTGGTTATGCAACAGGCTATTTCGGCAAAGTGCATACCGGCGGCCCGGATCGAAACCCCAAGGCGGCGGGTTTCCCATTGAACTGGGGATTCGATCGTTTTTATGGAACGACCACCGGCGGGCGGGTGCACTATCTGCATCATTCCAAAGCCGCAATGGAAAAATATGGCAAGGCCGCGCGGCAAATGATGGTCGCACCGATGTGGAGCGATGATCAACAGGTCGAATTCGAGGGTTTTACCACCGAAGCATTTGGCCAGCAGGCACGAGAGTTCATCGCCAAAAATCATGACCAACCGTTTTTTGCAGTAGTTGCGTTTAACGCGGTGCACAATTTTGCCTGGCAACTTCCCGAGGCCGAGTTGAAAGCGCGTGGCCTGGCCGAGGTACCGGATTGGAACCCCGAAACTGAGAAATATTTGGATTGGTACAAGCGCGTGCACCGCCGCGCATGGCCAGAGGGTCGGGCCTATTACCTGGCACAGTTGGAGTGTCTGGATCGCGAGGTGGGGCGGCTGATGGACCAACTCAACGAACTCAATTTGACGAACAACACCATCGTGGTCTACACCGTTGACAACGGCGGCTGCGTGCCCGATTGGGCCGACAATGGGCCGCTGGCCGGTTCGAAGTACCACTTGCTCGAAGGTGGCACGCGGACCCCGACCATCATTCGCTTGCCCAACACCTCGTCGGCTGGAAAATCAAACCAAGGGATCTTTTCGGCCTTGGACGTGGCGCCTACACTTTGTCAAATCGCCAACATTCCATTCAAGGCGAATGAGTTTGACGGTATCAATCAGATTGACTTGTTCAACTCCAATAAATCCCAGCCTACCTCACGTGATCTTCATTGGGATTCAGGCTGGCAATGGTCGGTGCGCTCCGGCGACTGGAAACTCATGGTCACAGTTGATGAGAACCGCGCACAACACTCGTCCGACTTCGAGCAGGTTGACGTGCGTTTGGGCACCCATCTTTACCACCTTGCTAAAGATCCCAGCGAAACCACCAACCTCGCTGAGCAGTTTCCTGATCAGGTCACGCGCCTGCGCCAACTCCACCACGACTGGCGTGCCACCATTGGTCAGCCACTTGCCAGCGAGGATTGAGCCACCGCAATCTGGAAGTTTTGGCACCCGAAAACTCAAATCTGGTTTCCCGTCGTCTTCATAAATGATTCGGAAGACACCGTCAGAACTTCCGACGGGTGGTTTCTCAAGTAGGCCGTCCGAGATTCCGCTCGACCTTTTCGTGAGCGAGAGTCGGCGACGGTAAACTTTTCGGAGATTCTGTTGCACGACTCTGTTTTACTTTCAGCACAATTTCAGCACACCTACTGTTTTACGGTGGGCATCGTTGGTCCTTGAAAGTCACCCAAGTCAGTTCTTCATAATCACTTAGGATTGATTAGTCCCCGTAGCTCAGCTGGATAGAGCATCGGTTTCCTAAACCGAAGGTCACACGTTCAAGTCGTGTCGGGGACGCCAC
>JAPKBM010000081.1 GCA_026421205.1 Planctomycetota bacterium | reverse complement strand
GATGAAAGCGTTGACCCTGAATTGGGAACGGGTGCCGTGAAGGTGACACCGGGGCATGACCCTGCGGATTATGAGCGAGGTGCGCGGCATAATCTTCCTATTCTTCATCTTCTTCATAAAGATGGAACGCTCACCGAAGAAGGAGGTCCTTTTGCTGGGCAAGCCAAAGAAAAGGCACGGGAAAGCGTTCTTGCTTGGTTTGAAGAGAAGGGGCTTTTAGAAAAAGTAGAGGATATCCAACACAATGTTTCTCTTTCCGACCGCTCAAAGACCCCCGTTGAGCCACTGATTTCAGAGCAATGGTTTGTCAAGATGGGGCCACTGGCACAACCTGCAATTGGGGCCGTGAAAGACGGCTCCTTGCAATTCAAGCCGGAGCGTTGGAAAAAAGTTTATTTGGACTGGCTGGAAAACGTTCACGACTGGTGCATTTCCCGTCAACTTTGGTGGGGGCACCGGATTCCTGTTTGGTATGACGAAGACGGTATCCCGACGGCATCCATTGAGGATTTATGCATCGGGGATCCGCACCCAGAAACAGGGAAACCCATTGTGCGGCAAGATGAGGATGTATTAGACACCTGGGCCAGTTCTTGGCTTTGGCCTTTTTCCACTTTAGGTTGGCCACAGTCGACCGAAGATCTTGCCCGTTACTATCCCACGCAATTCCTGTCCACGGCTCGCGACATCATTTACCTGTGGGTTGCGCGCATGGTGATGGCCGGCAAGGAATTTTTGGATGACGTGCCGGAAGATAAGCGGTGTCCATTCTCCACATGCTATATCCACGCCACGGTGTTGGATGGCAAAGGCCGTCGGATGTCTAAGTCTGCTGGTAATGGCATTGATCCGGTTGTAATGATTGACAAGTACGGCGCCGACGCCGTTCGTTACTCCTTGATGATCCTGACTCGCGAAGGGCAAGATGTCAAGCTGAGTGAAAATCGATTTGAGCTTGGACAACGTTTTTGTAATAAAATCTGGAATGCTTCGCGTTTAGTTTTACAGCATTTGGAGGGAGACGTTGCCGAAGAAAAAGGTGAGGCTCTAGAAGACCGATGGATTCTTTCTCGTCTTTCTGCTGTGACCCAGGAAGTCGGCTGTGCGCTGGACGCGTATGATTTTCACGATGCCGCGCAAGCGTTGTACCGATTTACTTGGGACGACTTCTGTGATTGGTATCTTGAGGCCGCCAAGCGCCGTATTTTTGCAGGAGAGGACGCCGGAGAAGGGACTTTGGAAGCCGTCGATGCCGCTCGTGTTCGTCGGACCTTGGGGGAAGTCCTTTCTCAACTTCTCAGACTTCTTCATCCATTTACGCCATATTTGACAGAAGCACTTTGGGGACAACTTCCCTCCGTGTTCCGTTCTGATGAGAAGCAATTAATTCGTTCTTCTTGGCCAACTGCTGGGGAGAGAGATTCTTCTTCAGAGGAATTGTTCGCTCATCTTCAGGATGCGGTTCGTGGATTTCGTAATGTCCGGGCTTTACTTGACATTCCTGCAGGGGATACCCCGCAGGGAAGTATCCTTTGTGAAGAGGAAGCCTTGACGGGGAAACTTCTTCAGGAGTCCAGGCTCATCCAAGCTTTGACGAACTTGTCTGGTCTTGAAGCAATTTCTGGTGCGAAACGCCCCTTGCAAAGCGGAACGGATATGTTCTCAGGGGGTTCGGTCTTCTTGCCTTTTGGTGCGGCCACCGACATGGAGAAACTTCGCACTTCCCTGGAAAAGAAACGGGAAAAGATTCAGCGAGGGATCCAAGCCATCGTGGGCAAGTTGTCGAATGAACGCTTCATCCAAAATGCAGATGCCGACGTGGTAGAAGCCGAAAAGCGGCGTAAGGAAAACCTTGAAGGAGAGCTTCGAACGTTAGAGCAAAACCTGAGTGGCTTAGCTTAATCCTGTTCCGCAGGGATAACATCAAAGGAGCCGTCCCAGTAGCCTTCTTTGACCAGGGCTCCATCTTTATTTCGTGGCTTCAAGCCAACGGAAAAGACCCAGGCCTTCCCCCTTGGTCCTTCCACGCGGAAGGTGAAGTTCAAGTGCTGTGTTTTTAGATTGATAGCAACTTGATGTGGCGCTTGCTTGATGCGTTCTAACTTTGGAGTTTTGAGCAGCCGAATGGCTCCTTTGACTTCTTTCTTTGAATCCACAACAAGAAGATATTCTTGATCCGGCTCAATCTCGATGCCTGCCATGGCGGGCCAGAAAGTCAGTGGATCCTTCTTGTGGTCCTCATATTCTTTGGACTCTGGCAATTCTTCAGGCATGAACTTCACGGGCACCGTGGCACCCAATTCCAAAATGAATTCGGCTTCTAGGCGAGGGCAAAAGAGGAGCGCATAGGTTCCCGGTAAAATATTGGCTTCTTCTAGAGCAACCGTGCTAACCAGAGCGCCGACGGGAAGAGGTCCTTTTTGAGCGATGACCGTTTCCATCTTTTTAATTTTTTGGAAATCAAGACTCTTGCTCGGGATAATCCCGAGGGCATCATACCGATCAAAAACGATGTAGCTCTCTGGAAGGTTCGGGGCAGGCAGGGGCTTTTCAACATCTTCCCGACTCTTGCTGAGGAGGTCGGAAGAAACTGTACGATGTTTTTCAAAGCCAAGAATATTGTCAAAAGACAACGTGCGTTCAGCCATGCCATCCAGGAGGCTTCCGGGTAAATTCCGCGCCGAGTACCAGCCATGATTCCAGAGCGGAGTTGCCGAGGATGCGACGCGGAATCCAATGTGAGGTGCACGAATATTTCTTGGAATGCCAAGCCGTGTGTCGATGCGGCTGTTGAAATCCGCATTTTGGTAGGAACCACCTTTGAGAATGGCACTGGAAGCATCAAATTCTGGCACCACGTCAATGGTCATGCCGTCTTCGGTCTTTACTTTGAAGGACTTGAATTTTGGGAATGCAGAGAAATTGCTGTCGGTCCATTCCCAAACATTCCCAGACATGTCAAAACAGCCAAACGAGGATTTGTTACCTGGGAGCCCGCTGACGGGAAGAGCTTTGAATGCTAATTGCTTTGGTTTTGTAGCTTCAAAAGCTGTCAGTGTGGCGTCAAAATTTTCTCCGTAAGGGTATTCTAATTCGGAATCACTGCGCGCGGCGCGGACCCATTCTTCTTCGGTTGGAAGGCGGAGACCCGCCCAAATGCAATAGGTAATTGCATCTTCATGGCTCATGAAAGTGACAGGAAGAAGGGCTTGGTGATCCAGTAATGCCCATTTCACGGTGCCTTCTTCCCAGTGTTTTTCCCACCAAGCACTTTTGACGTAATCACTGAAAACGAAGGCGCGATCTTTTGCTTTCCCTTCTTTAATGATGGCAAGACGTTGTTCTTTGGTGAATTGTGTCCAAGAGGCTGGGGGCATCGCGCCTGTGTCCTTGACGAAATGGAAGTACATTTCATTGGTGACCTCCGTTGGGCTGATAAAAAAGCGTTCCACATCTTTCTTTTCACGGCCAACTTCCGCACCGAGCCATTGAGCCGAGTTCGGTTTCTGGGCAATGAGCTCTTTGGCGCGGTTCAATTCCGCCCCAAGGTGAATATGTCCGGCAGGGATTTCAATCAAGCCAGGAAGTTCTTGGAGTCCTTGGGGAAGGACTAGAAGAAGGAGAGAGGTCAACATGGATGTTTTCTAGGGAGAATTACCGAAAAATGGCTGTATAGGATACTGGAATTAGTTAGCCGACGCCCTCCGGTTTCCCGAAGATGTGCCCTTGTCTGATTCTCCTCTCCCCGAAACCCATGAATTCATCGACCCCGATGCACATCATAGGGACCGCTTAGACCGGACTCTAGTCGCCAACTTAACCGGAGGCTGGTCACGTTCATG
>JAPKBM010000033.1 GCA_026421205.1 Planctomycetota bacterium | reverse complement strand
TACCAACTCTGCGGGAATTGAATTCATGAATTTCAATTCAAACCAAACAACGACCCCATTCCCCACAATGGTGTAATCATAAGCGGAAAGTGTGGAAGCTGCGCCCCAACCCTTCACAACGCGCATGCCCGCTGGATGAGCATTCGCTTTCAATAGCGCATCGGTGGCCTGGATTTTTGCTGCATTTGCCGAAAGCATTTCCATGTGGATGCTCTCTACGCTGCGGCCTTCGCCTAAATGCGTCACCTCCATTTGATAGGAAAAACCGCCTTCCGTGGATTTCACCTCAAGAGACTTCGCAAATGGAAGAGGCAATGTACACCGACGGCCATCTCGATTTTTCTGAGACAAAGGCCCGTTCAAAAAATCCGTCCAGCCGATGATGAGCACCGGTCGGTCCGCCCCATCCACATAAACTTCCAACTCGCCCGTTGCCTGAGAGTCTGCCCAAATGGATCCTAGAAATCCTGGCCCAACGCCAGCGGCAAGAACAACACCGGCTTCGACCTGACCCCCGAAAAACGCTGTACCTTCGCCAGCCTGCGGTGGAAGCGCCATCCACTCCAATTCTGCCTGACGACCTAAGATCTGAGCATAAGATTGAGCGCCTTGGTAGTGGTCGTAAAGCGTGTCTGAGTCCACCGCAGTCCCTTTTTGAAGGAGTGGTCCAGGAAATGTAGCAAGAAGTAAGAGGAGGAGGCCAGACATAGTGTCGAAGTATACGAGTCAAGAGGGTGGAAGCCGGTATCCTTTTTCTTATGGCACAAAACCTTGTCGAAAAAATCATCCAACGCTTCGCCGTAGGGCTCCGGGAAGGCCAGGAAGTCTGCTCGGGAGACTATGTGACGGTTTCCCCTCGCCATGTCATGACCCATGACAATACGTCGGCCGTTATGCAAAAATTTAAGGGGTTAGGTGCGTTGGCTATGGCAAATCCAAATCAACCCGTTTTCACCTTGGATCACAATGTGCAGGATGATTCCGAAGGCAACTTGGCGAAGTATGCTGCCATCGAAAAATTTGGAGAACAGATGGGTGTAGATTTCCATCCTGCTGGGCGGGGCATTGGCCATCAAATTATGATTGAAGAAGGCTACGCTTGGCCAGGAACCCTGGTGGTTGCGAGCGATTCGCACTCCAACATGTATGGGGGCATTGGCGCCCTTGGCACCCCCGTAGTCCGCACCGATGCGGCGGCACTTTGGGCTACTGGAGAAACATGGTGGCAAATTCCTCCGGTGACTAAGGTTGTCCTTAAGGGTGAATTTGAAAAAGGAGTCACTGGCAAAGATTTGATTGTGGCGCTTTGCGGCATCTACAACCAAGATGAAGTCTTGAACCATGCCATAGAGTTCACTGGGCCGGGAGTCGCTTCGCTTTCCATTTCAGCACGGCTCACCATTGCCAACATGACCACAGAATGGGGTGCGCTGGCAGGAATCTTCCCCTGTGATGAAACCACCCGTTCTTGGTACCAAGAACGGGTGGGCATGCATCCAAAATTAACGCCGCACGCGGTGGAAACGCTACAAATGGAGGCTCTGTCCGCTGACCTGAATGCACCCTATGCACAAATCATCACGGTGGATCTAGGTCAAGTGGTGCCTTGCATCTGTGGACCGGATTCTGTGAAAATCATGGAGCCGATTCACAAGATTACTTCGGAAAAACGCGCTATTCAAAAAGCCTATCTCTTGTCTTGCACAAACGCGCGCGTAGAGGATCTTGCTCAAGCGGCTGCCATTTTAAAAGGGAAACAAATTGCCAAGAGCGTGGAATTTTATCTTGCCCCAGCCTCAGATGAGGTCCGAAGAGAGTCCGTAGCACGAGGTGACTGGCAAGCGCTCGTGGATGCCGGAGCCAAAGTTCTCCCTGCGGGTTGTGGACCATGCATTGGTATGGGCGAGGGCTTGTTGGAAGAGAATGAAGTCGGCATTTCGGCCACCAATCGCAATTTCAAAGGGCGCATGGGTGCAAAAAACGCACAGGCTTACCTAGCGTCACCCGCAGTGGTGGCTGCCAGCGCTTTAGCTGGTTTTATTTGCGCACCAGAGAATCTGTCCGGAAATGGTCCTCCAAAAAGCGTCCAAATTCCAGAACAATCGGTACAAGAAAAAAAGGACACTCCTATTTTGGACGGGTTTCCAGAAGAGGTCGTTGGCGAGCTCCTCTTCTGCAATACAGACAACCTGAATACCGACGGCATTTACCCCGGCAAGTACACCTACCGAGAAGACATGACTCCGGAAGAAATGGCTTCCGTGGCGATGGAAAACTATGACACCTCATTTCAAACTACCGCACAGCAGGGTGACCTTCTCGTCAGCGGTTTCAATTTTGGAACCGGGTCAAGTCGAGAACAAGCTGCCACGGCCCTCCAATTCCGTGGAATTCGCATGGTTATTGCCGGCTCTTTTTCAGCTACCTATAAACGAAATGCTTTTAATAATGGTTATTTACTTCTGGACTGCCCCGCCCTACTGGAGCATCTAAGAGATCGATTCGCCGACGCCCCCCCTACGCTGAGGACTACTCTGCATGCTAAGGTTGATTTTCGTGTAGGAAAAATTACTGTGGGAACAACACAATTCCCTTTCCCTCCCCTTGGCCCGTCAGCCCAAGCCTTAGTGATTGCCGGTGGACTGGAGGAATTAGTCCGAGGAAAACTCCAGGGACTGTCCTAAAAGAACCCATGTCTCGATCCAGAATCGCCGCACTCTTCCTCCTCCCCGACTGCAATCTTGATTGCCGTTTTTGTGGATCTGATTTAAGTTTTCCAGCTCTCAGTCAAGATGAAGTGAAACGTACGCTTTCATTCTTAATGCAAGAGGGCTACACCAACGTGGTCCTTGGAGGAGGTGAGCCACTCTTATGGAAGGGCGGGCTCACCGAGGTCGCACAATTTGCTCAGGACTTAGGCTTTGTGGTCCAACTCAACACCAATGGCATTTCTTGGCCTCCGGGCTTAGAAGGTAAAGGGCGCTTTGACCGCATCATTCTCCCCCTAGATGGAGCAACTCGTGCCTCGCATGATTTTTTACGCTCCCCAAGAGGAGGACATCGGGCGCTCATTGAAAAACGACTGAAACAGGTATGCAACACGGGACAATCCATATCGATTGGTACTGTAGTTTGCCAAAAAAATCAGTCCGAACTGATGGAATTGGGCCAAGAATTAGCTCAATGGGTACATCGTGGGCTTTCGTTACATGCTTGGCACTTGTATCGGTTCATTCCCATCGGACGAGGAGGCGCGCAACAAGGGCGCGAAGACGAGCTTGGTTTGACGCGTGAAGTGTTCAAAGCTCTTTGCCTCCCAGTGCAACACACGTTCCCCTGGAAGATTTACCGGCGCCCGAACATGATGAAATCAGAAACGGTTGATTTCTTTTGGAAAGAAAAAGGTGCCTGGCATACTTCGGGAACCGGCGATGCTACCCGAAAGATTTCTTCAGCAGTTGCACTTGATGTGGAATCCGTCCGCGGGAATCTGGTTTAGGCGCACTCGACCCCATTAAAAACTCAGTCACCGCTTCCGCCTGACCCAGGCTCAAAAAACGAAGCTCTGTCAAGACATGAGACTGTTTAATAAACCCCTCTTCCTTTAAAGCCGACATCCTCCCGTCTTCCGGCATGGCATCGGGAATATCGATTGCCTCATTCTCAAAAATCCAAATTTCTCCACCTGGGCTCAAGACACGAGAGCATTCTTGAATCACCTTGCTGAGTTGATCTCCCCAAAAATAGCTGAAGACCCATGCGGAAAAAATAACGTCGACCGAATTGCCCGCCAGGGGAAGGCTCAGCGCATCACCTTGCAGCAAATGAGAGGTGCCAGCCAATTGCGCCAGCCCCAAGAGTGGTCGGGATCGATCCAAATTCAACCATTGCATTGCGCCCGATTCCTTTGCAATGCTTCCGGAAAAACGCCCACTGCCACAGCCAATTTCAAGCACCCGTTTCCTTTTCCAATCCGTCATCGCAAGGAGTTCTTGAACGACCCTCCCATCGGGGTCTTCTGCTTTTGAAAAATCCCGCAGGTATTCAGGTGCCTCCGCATAAGACCTTTGCCATCCTGAGTTGTTTTTCACTGGTTTCAGTGTAGCATGAGCCCATGCACGGAAGACTCATTGCCATGTGGTCAGGACCAAGGAATTTGTCTACGGCTCTCATGCGTTCCTTCGAAAGCCGAGCAGATACTTTTGTGACGGACGAACCCTGGTATGCGCCTTATTTACTGGAGACGGGCATGCAACATCCGGGGCGGGCGGAAACCCTGCGGGCCCACGAAACTCAACCCGAAGCCCTTGAGCGATGGCTTTGTGGTGTTATTCCAGAGGGAAAGTCCATTTGGTATCAAAAGCAAATGGCGCATCATTTACTCCCAGAAACCCCAAGAGATTGGCTTGAAAAAATACAGCATGGATTACTTTTACGCACTCCCGAAGAAGTGGTGGCCTCTTATGCCAAAGTCCTGTCAAACCCATCTCCCTTTGATTTGGGATTTCCACAGCAGTGGGAGCTCTTTCAACACTTTGACCAAAGCCTCCCGGTCTTTGAGTCCGCGGACATCTTGCAAAATCCAGAAGATTCCCTTCAAAAACTTTGTTCCTCGTTTGATATCCCATGGGACTCCTGCATGCTTTCTTGGAAGGCTGGAAAACGTAAAACCGACGGCGCTTGGGCACCCTATTGGTATGCCAACGTAGAGACCTCAACAGAATTTGGGCCGCCCAGAAAAGGTACGGCCGAGGTCCCGAGCCATCTCAAGTCCGTCGTGAAGGAGTGCCGTCGGTATTACGACAAGTTGGTGAAATTTAAAAGGTAAGCCCTTTCACTAAAGGCTCATAGGTCATGAAATCTGTATGGTGCACAATAAAAGCTTCCGCGGTACGTTTCACTAAATTCCCTTCGCCTGCATGCGTGGCAATAATATGGCAAACAGCATCCGGCACTCCACACTCTTGCGCAAGACCGACGCCCGTAAAAGGATGGCGTAAATACTTCCCCCGTCGAGATTGAACACATTGGCCGTCCACTTTTTCATATTCTAAGAGTTTTCCGACGTCCGCCAAGATGGCGCCAGCAATGAGCGTGTCTACATCTACGGGCATCGCCTTTCCCATGAATTCATCAATTTTCTCAGCACTCATTTTCGCCAAGTGCACCACCAGACGTTTGTGCTCCATAAAGGTCACAGTGCAACCCTCTACGTGAAGGGTGAATGGAATCTCCGTGAGATCCTGGGGCGTCATGGGGCTACGCTCAAAGCCCAATAACCACGTTGCCAAGGTCTTTTCTCTTAAATCTGTGTCGGAAATCCAATTAATTTCCGGCCATATCTCCATCACTTGTTCCTGGGTTGCCATGACAGAAATATACCGATGCCAGGAAGTTTTTTGAAATCGTTCCCGAAATTATTCACTCAAATGAGGAAGAACTGGGGGGGCTCACCGTTGGAAGAATCAATTCTCTGAAAGAACACATGACCCTCGGCGCTATCGGAGAGAGTTGTGGGCCACGAAAAACTTCTAAAAGCCGACATATCGTGCGTGAACGCAATTTCCGGCCGTGCAAGGCCTAAGGTGGTTCTAGTACAACTGAATCTAGGTGGAATCACGAAGCTCCTATTCAGCCCGTTCTCGCAAGTACACTTCTTCAATTGGCGAGTTGCTGTACAAAAGCTCTATATCTGGATCTATGCGGGGGGAGGTATAGCCTAGACCCAGTGCGAATATGGTCTCTTTCGCTGAAATACGGAGAAAGCGTTTCTGAAGTACCCCCTGGGCATCCACCCAAGAAAGGGGAAGTCGAAAGCGAAAAAGCGAGCCTTCCTGGGTTTGCGTCACACGGACTTGATTCTTTTCCCACTGAATGGAGAGCTCTGGGCAACCCGGGCGATCTAACCACTGTTCAAAAAACCACTGAAAAGGTCTTCCTGAAGCCTCTTCCATGGCCGTTTGCAAATCCGCAGTTTGGACTCCCTTGCCCGTGTTTTTCTCATAGTACTTTTTCAATCCCGTAAAAAAGGAAGCGTCGCCCATCTCCCCGCGCAACATATGCAAAATCCATGCGCCCTTTTGATAGGTATTGGGTGCGCTAGAACCAAAAAAATCGTCCGGCTTCTGGAAATCCCCCCATCGCACCGGCCGACTTCGAGCTATTTTTGAACGTAGCCAACGCGTCCTGGATTGGGCCATGGCTTGGGAAAGTGGCACTCCTCCACCGTCGGCTTCATGCAGCCAAGGGCCGAAATAAGAAGCGAAGCCCTCACTCAGCCAAGCATCTTTCCACTCCACATAACCGACTGCATCTCCGAACCACTGGTGAACGAGCTCGTGGGCCAAGGTTCCAATTCCATGATCGGCACCGTCAAAAAGACGCTCCATAATCCACGTGTTACCCGCGTTTTCCATGCCACCCCATCGTGTGGGCACCTGAACGACGCAATACTTGCCATAAGCATACGTGCCAAAGGCTTGTTCCATCTTTTGCATCCATGCTGCGTGATACTTCAATCCACGGCGGGCGATAGGCTTGTCTTTCCGATATATAAAATGGGGAACCAAGCGGTCATCTCCTCCTTCGGAAACCCGGGAGTACGGCCCTACGGAGAAAGCAAAAAGATAAGATTGAATTTCAGAAACCGTTTCTAGAACACCGTCTTCTTCGGGATCCACCCCAGAGCCGACCAAAACCATTTTTGGGGGAAGCGCAACGTCTAAAGAAAAATGCGCGCGGTCGGAAGGGTGATCCTCACATGGAAGCCAGCCGCGGGCCCGTGATGAGAAGTGGTCGGTGAAAAGCAGAGGCTCGCCGTGTCGATTATTTCGGAAATACAAGCCATCTTTGGGCTTTCCTTGAAACTCTGCCTTAAAAGTTACCGTTTCTCCTTTCTGGAACGTTTGAGGGAACTGGATGGTGGTGATTTCTCTGGCCCACGTGTCCCCCAAAGAGTTTCCGGCAACATCCACGTAGGTCACAGACCAATCCTTACCACCTCCAAGAGAGTGAAGTTGGACGATGCTGGACTCTTCGGCAAATCGAACGCGGTACTCCACGCTTCCCTGAACGGTTTGCTTTGCAAAGTCAGGGGTTAACTGAACAGCATAAGACAACATGTCCTGCGCAGGAAAACCAGACCACCTTGGATCTGACTCCCCTCCATCACTTTGCACAAAAAAGGTGGGGAGAAAAAGAAAGAGTGAAAGCATCTTAAGAGGTAAGCTCCACAACCTTCTGCACCAACTTTTCAATGCCGTCGGCAACTTGCGCGGCATTCTCAGCCAACATATATGCCGACGTCGAGACGACCTTGGCCTTTTCATCTACGCAAATCTCATCCACCGAGGTCTCCTGATGTGTAGCGCCCATGGCCTCCAATGCGGATGCCGTGGAAGCGTCGGAGCCAATCGTGAGAGAAACCTCTCCGACCTTTCCTAAAATTGCCGCCCCCATGGCAGGCGCAATACAAATAAAGCCCAAAGGTTTTCCCGCCGCTTGCGTTTCTAGCACAATACGCCGCACTTCCGGATCTACAGAACAGTCCACGCCCTGGGTTGCAAAATTCGACAGGTTCTTTGCAGCGCCAAACCCGCCCGGGAAAATCAATCCGTCAAAATCGGCGGCAGACACCTCTTCAAGGCGCAAAATTTCGCCGCGTGCAATTCGTGCAGATTCCTCCAAAACGTTTCGGGTTTCGCCGACGGCCACCTCACCCGTACTGTGATTCACCACGTGCATCTGAGGGACATCGGGCGCCATAAAAACTGCATCCGCGCCAACACGCGCTAATGCCACAATCACAGCGACGGATTCGTGGATTTCAGATCCATCAAAAACACCACACCCACCTAAGCAAACACCAATTCGTTTCATGCGGCTATTCTAGGCTAAGCGCTGCGAAGAGTGACATCTCCCTGAAGGCGAGCCTGACAGGCCAAGCGATGATGGTCTTCAGCATCCAAGGATTGAAGCATAGACTTCTCTTCCTCGGAAGCTCCTTCAAGCTCCCCGTCTACAACCTCAATCATGCAGACGCCGCAACGGCCCGACTCACAACCCAAGGAGATCTCAACTCCATGGTTCTGAATAGCCTCAAGAAGGGTCGAGGCTGTGCCAACGTCGACCGATTGTCCTTTTTCAAGTTGTATGTTTGTCATGTATTTCTTTTTCAATGCGGTCTGCTAACGCCGGAATATCTTTCCTGGAAAATCCAGAAAACCATTCCATGCTTGGCGTCAAAAGTGCGTGTGGCCCATTTTTACAGAGGCCTAAGCAGCCACTTAGAGTGGCGCGAACGCCGATCCGAAGTCCTCGTAGTTTTAAGACATCACGGAGTTCTTTCAAGAGAATGTTTGATTGGTGTGTACTCCCGCACGCCTCCTTCCCCGGAGGTCGCTCTCGGCCACAAACAAAAAAGAGGACTTCAGGGGCCGACATGAGACCAAGCCGGCTCTCCGTTTTGAGCACGTTGACGAAAGATTTGAGCGAATTCCAAGATTTGGCTGCGGTAATTCCAAGGCGTTTTCTCTGACGCCTCCATCAGTTTAACCCAACCCTTCTTACTGCCGTGCTTTTTGATTTCTCGAGACACTCGAGCCGCACCTAATCGGTAACTCAGCAATGCTAAATCCACATCACCTTTTTTTTGCCGCAATAATTCTTTCCAATATGCCGCGCCCATTCGCAAATTATCTTCCGGCGAAAAGGGAGGACCATCCACGTGATAACGGGCGGACAATTCGGCGGCAGTGGAAGGCATCAACTGGCAAAGCCCAAAAGCACCTGCCGATGACACCGCCGACGCCTTTCCTCGACTCTCCGCGTAGACCAACCCGGCCAATAAAAAAGGGTCTTCGTGGCCGAATTCCACCGCAGCGGCAGTCAACGGAACAGACCACTTTTCAACCAGAGTCACGCCCGATTGGAATCGATGAGAAATTTTCCATGAGGCTACCACAAGAAGAATCAAAAAAACTGGGGCAAAGACCCCGCAGCGCACGCGTCGCGGGCTCATTTTCCCTCTTGTTGTGTAAGCCAACGTGTCCACGGCTTTGCCCGAAATACGACAGCCGAACGAGGTAGCGCAAAGCCCACAGGAGGTAAATCAATCCCCGTAAAAATCTGGAGCTGCCGTGACACCATGCCCCTCAAATAAGCGGGTCCTTCTGTTAAAACAGCAAGAAGATCCGCAACAATCACAGAAAGCCCGACACCACTTCCATCCACAAAATTCGTTTCCAAATCAAAGTTTCTTCCACGAAGCCCCGACACTAACCAAAGAGAAGGGTCCTGAAATTGGTGTTCTTCCCACCAAAGCGTATACACCCCTGCTGGGTCCGGTGTGTCCCTGTAATCCGCCCCTGTACACATGGCTAGTGCGTCTAACATATCTCTATCGTGAGGATTGCTCACGAGCCATTTCATGAGAAAAGCCGCGGCATCGGGTTCTCCTAATACGGCAGACCTTAAAACTACAAGACGCTGCAAATCAAGATGCGTCGAAGAATAAAGGCCTCGGTAAATCGCGCGTGCCTTCCCCGCACCCCTTGACTCCAATGCAAATGCAAAGCTGGAAGCAAGCGAGGACTGCAGGAACTCTGGAGCAAGATCAAGAAATGCTGCATCCACGTCGGCACCGGGGAGTTGCGCAAGCGCGTTTACTGCGGAAAGTTGAACGGCAGAATTCTGAGAACGAATACCAAGAAGAACATCAGGCAAAACCGACGCATCCCCGAATGAGCCTAAGGCTTGCAGAGCACCTTGCCTAGTTTCTTCTGATGAGCCAGGGCCGGCAAGTTTTGCAATCATAGGAAGCGCATGAGGGTCCTTCAAAGTGGCCAAAGCTTGCAAAGCAGCCTGGACCACACGTGGGTCCGAATCATTCAATGCCTCTAAGAGAGGGGCCATTCCGGCCATGTCCATCAAATGGCCCAGTGCATGTGCTGCAGCAATACGCACGTACCCGTTTTCGTTGTTTATGCATATGATTGCTGAGGCCGTCCCCAAGCGAACCAGTGCCTTTTGCAACAATACAGAACGCAAGGGCTCTTCCAACGTGACCAAATGATTCACAAACACACCCGTTAATTGCGGTGTGGGGCGAAGCAAACCCAACTGCAGTAATTGATTTGGCAAATCAGGATAATCTTGCGAAGGTCCAATCAACGAGAGTGTTTCGAGAGCCATTGCTTCATCCCAAAACTCTGCGACATTCGGGGTGGTTTGTAATACATGGCACCAAGATTCCAGAATAGCGGAAGATAAAGACAGCATCCGGCCTCGAGACCATTCCACCAACAATCCGGGACGGCTCTCTTTAGAGGCTGCCTCCCACTCCTCAACACGTGATTGAAGAAACTCTGTCCGCGTTGCTGGAATAGCCAGCATCTGCCAGGGTTGCGCTAACCAATAGGCATCCAACGTGTCCAATAAATGAACCAGCCATGCTTCTCGCTGAGGGCCACGAAAGCGCAAGGGCTTCCTTTGTGCACCCACCTCAAGCAGCAAGTTCACTTCAACAGGATCCTCCTCAATACCATAAGTTCCAGGCAAAACCTCAGGGCCCACCAACTTTGCTTTTTCAAGGGACAACCAAAGAATGTCCAAGCCCGATTGACCGAGTACACGGGTAGAGAGTGACTCATTGTCTGCGGAAAACCCCGCTAAAGTCCGACGCACGCCGTTCGCGCGAGTCCACGAAACGCGAAGCTCCGTAGATTGATCCGGGAAATGGAGTTGTGCACGGACGAATTGCAGATTTTCACGCCGGTCAGAAAACCAACTTAACCAAACACTGCGATCCCCTTCTCGAAATGCGACACCCGTCAATGCTTGAAGATGCTTTTCCGCAACGGCCGCAAATCGGGCATATTGCGGGTAAAACTCTAAACCACCAACAGCCCGGACCAAACTGAAGACCAATTGTTTCTGGATCTCATCCGACTGCTGCGCCAAATTAAAACGGAAGAGTTGATCCGCCAGCAAGGATGCCGCAGCACCAGAGAGAAATGTGTTTTCATGGCGAATACGAACGCGCAACCAATCAATGACGTCGGCGGAAAACGGACGGCCAAGAGACAACCGCTGAATTTCAAGTAAGGAAAAAAGCAAGTACGCTTCTTCAATTGGCGTAGTGGACTCTAAAACTTGTGCCCAAAGCCAATCTTCTTGCGCATTTGTGGCAAGAAAGGCAAGTGCTTCGGCTGCTTGCAAGGCAACGACAACAGAAGAATCTGCCAAAGCCTTCCTGAGAGCCTCGCGTGCGGCATCCTCTTCTAGGTATGTTGTCAGTAGCCGAGCAGCTCGGTGACGCGTGTCTGATTCCCGGCCGAACAAAAGATGCTGAATCAAATGACTCTGAAATAAAGCGTGCGGAGACTCCGCCAGTCGTGCCTCCGCCAGCGTGCGGAGCTGCCGACGCGGATGAGACAGTAAAGTCACCGCCCGGGCGGGCAATACACCGCCATTCAACCGAATGCTTGTGTCCAAACATGCGGCCGCGGCTTGAACATGCCCCACTCGAGAGGCCGTATTGACCAAAGCAATGGCGTCCTCGGCAGCAGGATCCCCAACCCATTCCAGCAATTGAGCGGCCAATAAAACGGCTTCCGGCAACGGAGATCTCAATGCTTTGAGTGCCGTCGTTCGCGTTTCCAAGCCAAGGCCACGAAGCTGATCTAAAGCTGCTTTCATGGCCTTTGGGTCCTCTTGCTGACTCTCAAGAGCGACAAATATTTCTTCGGCTCGATTCTCCGGCGAGCCCCAATAAGGAGAAACGAAAATTCCGCCCGGCGGCACTTTGGCCGGCCCCTCCACGGAGATGTCTTCTTCCAAAGAAGGAGCCGGGTCTTGCGCTCCACGAGGAAGATCCATGCGGACGCGATTTTTACGCACGCCTTTACTCGGAATCTCCCGCCCGCCTTGAGCCGGAAGAGTGGAAGCCAACAAGAGAAAGAGAAGGCTGAAAAGGGGGATGCGCCAGAGCACGGGACCTATTCTAGTCGTCTAAGACTACTTGGTAGCCGACGTCTTTGCCTCAAACCAAGCCTCTACCGATGGCCGACGGAGCGCTTCCACGAGATCGGTGTCCCTCAAAGGGTCAAAAACCCGAAAACCCGTGTGGCCATGCTGCTTCACACCAAATAATTGACCTGCACCTCGTGTCTTTAAATCCAAATCAGCAACTGAAAAGCCGTCGGCGCAATACGTGAGCGGGGCCAAGCGGTCCATGGAGACCGGGTCCGAAAAAAGGAAGCACTGGCCGTCCGAAGCTTGTGACCCGCGTGAGAGTCGCCCACGCAATTGGTGGAGGCTGGCCAACCCAAAATGATGCGCCTGTTGAACCGCCATGCAGGGAATACCAGGAATGTCCAGACCGACCTCCACAATGGACGTCCCCCAGAGGACTTGAAGGGTGCCGTTTCTGAATTTCTCTACGGCGTCGGCGACCTCCGCACCGGGAAGGCGCCCGTGGACCACTTGGTGAGAAATATTCTTCCAAATGGCTTGGTGCGTTTTTTGAGCCTGCGCTAAAAGGCCGTCTTCTCCATCAATTCGTGGACAGACGACGAACATGCGCATCCCTTGTTCCAGCGGACGGCGCATATCCCGGGTGAAATCCTCCCACGTGTCCTGCGCGCGGACGTGGGTTGTAATTTCTGCATTGTTTCCCGCCCTGCTTCGTAATACGCACGGGTCCAACGCCCCGTAACGTGACCAGGCCAGGGTTCTTGGAATGGGCGTTGCCGTCATTGTCAGCACATGCGGGCATTTTCCCTTTGCAACGAGTGCCATTTTTTGTCTCACGCCGAAGCGATGCTGTTCATCAAAAAGAACAAGTTGGAGGTTGGCGAAGCGGACGTCGGATTCGAATAAAGCATGTGTGCCGATGGATATTTGAGCCCTTCCCGAAGCTGTTGCCGCCAAAGCTTCTCGGCGTATCGCAGGAGTGTCGTCGCCAAGAAATGTAACTTGGCGAAGCGCGGCACCTTCTAGCCACGTCCGAAATGTTTGCGCGTGTTGGCGAGCGAGGATTTCGGTAGGTGCCAATAGTGCAACCTGTCCTCCTTGCGCGACCACCGCCAAGGCGAGAGCAAAAGCCACGGCCGTTTTTCCACTTCCGACTTCCCCGTGCAAGAGTCGGCGCAGAGGTTGCCCGCTTTCCAAATCTTTGCGCAAAGTTTTCCAAACGGCTTGTTGATCCTTCGTTAACTCGAAAGGCAAACGAGAAAGAATGCGCGCCCAGACTGCGTCGGAAAGTTGGAAATCCGAAACCGTGGTGCGGGGCGAGTGTTGTCGTCGGCGTAATTCCAGAGCGAGGACTTCGCCCCAGGCAATGCGTCGGCGAGCATATTCCACGGCGTCGGCGCTTTGCGGTGCATGAAGAGTATGGAGAGCTTGAGACAACGATGGCACGCGGGCTTCCTTGAGGATTTTCGCTGGAAGTGTTTCCGGAACCTCCCCCACGTACTCGAGAGCCATCCGAATTGTTTTCCTGAATTGCGCACTGGAAAGCCCAGGGGCTTCTGAATAAACCGGTGTGAGACTAGTCTGTCCCGCTTCTCCAGGAAGGACATTGCGGGGCGAAAGAATACGGGGCTTTCCATCCTTGACAGAGACCTTCCCTTCCAAAAAATGGGTCTGCCCTTCTTTCAGACTCTTCCGACGCCAAGGTTGCCGAAACCACAATGCCTCAAAAAAATGGCCTTCCGATTCCTGAAGTTGAGCACGCACCGTCGCAGGCCGACCGGGAGGACGAAACATAGAAATGGACTGAACCACTCCTTGGACTTGCACTTTTTGCCCCTCCTCCCACTTTTGCAGGGGAATGCACTGAGCCGGCTCTTCATAACGCAATGGCATGACACGCAAGAGTTGCTCCAAGGTCTTCACCCCGAAGTGCTCCTCAAAGAGCCTGGCTTTCGCCGGACCAATTCCTTTCAAAACCGTCAAATCCACATCAGGAAAATAGTGGAAAAAGGAGGTCGTTCCTAGTTTTATTGTCACTATTTTCATTCGGCCAAGCCTGGCCGAATGAAAATAGTGACAATAAAACTAGGAACGACCTCCTTTTTCTCTCAACTCTTTGCAACTTAGTGCGTAAAGGGGGGTGTCTCAAGCATCCGGGGGGGATGCAAAGGACACTAAGTCTCCCTTTTGGTGAGCAGGCGCTGCGGTTGGGGGATCGCGGCGCCTTATTTTTTAAGACGACCTACAATTCCTTTCCATGGATTTTCACTCTCGCTATGGCCCCTGGGCGCTCATCACCGGCGCCTCCTCTGGCTTTGGGGCGGAATATGCCCGCCAACTTGCTGCCAAAGGACTCCATCTCATCCTTGTCGCCCGCCGGCAAGACCGACTGGAAACCCTTGCCCAAGAAATTCAAGCGGAAACCGACGTCGAAGTTCACATCATTCCCCTCGACATCACCCAGGTCTCCTGGCTCTCCACTCTCCGAGAATCCGTCGCCGAACGGGAAATCGGCCTTCTAGTCAACAATGCGGGCTATGGAAAAGTCGGACACTTCCTTGCCATGTCCCCGCAAGAACTGGCCCAAATGATTCGCCTCAACGTGGAGGCCGTCACTCTCTTGGCGCGGGACTATATACCCGCCATGAAGGAGCGCGGTCGAGGCGGGATGATTCTGCTGGCAAGTGCCGCGGGATACCAACCCACTCCTTGGATGGCCGCTTATGGAGCCACCAAAGGTTATGACCTCCTCTTGGGGGAAGCCCTTTCTACGGAGTTGGCGGCTTCCGGCGTGGATATCCTCACGGTTTCCCCAGGAAGCACAAAAACTGAATTTCATGCGATTGCCGGCGCCCATAATTCCGCTCTTGGTGTGTTGGCATCCGTGGACGATGTCGTCGCCCAATCCCTGCGCTCTCTCGGCCGACGGATTTCCTTTGTGCACGGCTGGCAAAATAAATTGGCCACGAGCATGGCGCGTATTTTTCCACGCTCTTGGGTCAGCCAAATTTCCGGGAAAGTTTTAGGGTCTCGCCTCAAACAAGAACAGTCTTAAAAAACGCCCATGTTTTCTCCGCCGTTTGACTCCAAGTAAATCCTGCGGCATGCCGAAGCCCCGCAACGGCCACCTTTTCTCGAAGAGCTTCATCCAAAGACATCGCGTCCATCGCTAAGGCGAAGCCCTCGACATCTTCAAGGGAGACCACCGGCCAAATTCCTGCCGAAACCTCCGGCAAACAAGAGGCGTCAGACACGACTCCTGGAATCCCTGTTGCCATCGCCTCCAAAACAGGCAAAGCAAACCCTTCATACCGAGAAGGCTGCAGCAAACACTGTGCTGTGCTCAACAAACCAGGGAGGTCGTTTCCGGGAACTTGCTCAATCCAATGAACCAAATCCGCAAGATCTAACGTACCCACTAAATCACGCAAGAATTTCTGGTAATCCGTCGGCGCACCTCCTCCCACAAAAACCAAGTGCATGCCTTCTTGCAATGCGCGTGACTTTGAAAAAGCACGAAGGGACAACTCTAAATTCTTGTGAGGAAGCCAACTTCCCAATTGCAACAAGAACGGACGAGTGAAAGAGTACTTCGTCCGAATGGCCTCAATAACCTCCAGCCCCTGAGGTTTAAACAAACCATGGTTCACACCGTGAGGAACCACAGCCACTTTTCCGGCATACTTGGGGCAATAGTTCAACAGCCGATTTTTCCCGTGCTCCGTCAAACAAAGGATGCCATCGGCACGCGCAATATTCCTTCGTAACCTCCCTCCTGTTACATTTTCTTCTTTAGCACGGTCAAGGGCACGAAAATCGTGAATTGTGAACGTTCTAGGAACCGAACAGACCGCCGGCAAATGGTTGCCGAAACTATGAAACAGGTCCAACCCACGCACAGTCATCAGCGAAGGAACCGGTAGCCAAGTGGGTTCCGCCGACGGCGCCCAATCCGCAAGCATTCCCCTGCGCGACCAACGACTTCCACGAATGCATAACTTCCAGCTTGTCGAAGGCCAAGCATTCTTGAGTTCGGGGACCACGGCTTGAATATATCGGGAGATTCCACGTCCTTCTTTTTTTAACGCCTGCGTAACATCCAAGCCTATTTTCATTACCCAGGCCCTCCTGGGAAACGGCCAGAAAGCCATTGCAACGCCGCATCACGATTCTCCAATTCCCCATCCAGTTGCAATTCAAAAGCTTGCTCCAAGAGGACACCGATTTTTTTGCCCGGCTTCATACCAAGCTCAAGAGCATCTTTCCCCCGCAAGAAAGGTTGAGGCGCAGAATCTTTCACACCCAAATCCGCTGCACGTGACAAAAGCCATTGCCCCACTTCCCAATCCTTTGGGTGTGGCATCGTCCGCCCCGCCGCATCGGCCCAGGCCACACGGATCAACGCCGGGATGTCCACGCGGATTGCAAGGCGGCGGATGGCCGAGTCTGAAACATCGTCTTTCACAAACCACAACTGCGAAGGCCGAAGATGTTCCCGCACCAAGGCGCCTACTTTGACCACCAACTCTTCTTGTGCCGTAATGCGCGCCAACAAAGAACGCGTCAAAGAAACCCCACTCGTGTCATGCGCCGCACTGCGCCAACGCGCCCGTTCAAAATTTGTTTCCACAGCCTTGCCTAAGTCATGGCAAAGAACCGCCAGCATCTCCGCCCACGGGTCCGCCATTTCTTCTCGCAATGAAACGGCTGCATCCAAGCACAACGCCGTATGGTGCAAAACGTCCCCTTCCGGGTGCCAAACAGGGTCTTGGGGCACATTGCGTAAAGCCGCAAGTTCGGGGAAAAACGCCAATGCACCCGTTTGCTCCATCGCCAACAACCCCCGTCCTGGAAATCTTCCATGCAACAAAATGTCCTTCCATTCCGACTCCAACCGCTCTCGTGGGAGCTCCGATAAATCCAACGTGCGACACAACGCTGACGTTTCCCGAGCGAGCGACCAACCAAAACGCGCAGCAAAACGAGAAGCACGCAAAACACGCAAAGGGTCTTCCGAAAAAGCGTCGGAAACATGCCGAAGACATCCGCGCTCCAAATCTTTCTTGCCCTCAAAGGGGTCAATAACTTCTCCGGTCAATGGATCCTCCATCATGGCATTCACCGTGAAATCCCGACGCCGCGCCGCCTCCGCCGGTTTCATGTGCGGATCTGCGTCCACCAAAAATCCTTTATGGCCGGGCCCCGTTTTAGATTCCCGACGTGGAAGCGAAACTTCCAATGCACCATGAGGCGTGCTGACATGAAGCACTGCAAACTGTTTACCAATCAAATGCACGCTTCCGAATTCACTCACCAAACTCTCCACGACTTCGCCGTCCAAGCCAAACACTTCCACGTCGGCGTCTTTGGGGGTCAAACCCAGAAGTTTGTCACGCACAGAACCGCCAACCAAAAAGGCACGGCCCCCCGCACGATGCACGGCCTCGGCTAAATCATGCGCAACATGTTCAAGATTAGCCAACATCAACCTCCTCCTCTCTCGGTGCTTGCCCCAAGGCCTGCCCAGTAGGGGTCCCCTTCCATCTTGATAGACAAGAAAGAAGCTAAGGCAAGGAATTCCAGGGAAGCCATGGCCAAATCCTACAGGCATCCAAGGGAAAACTCGTGTTTCCACTCCTTCGTCTCGCTAATCTCTGCTCAAGTCTGCTCTCCCTCAACCGACAACGACCCTGAACCATGAAAAAATTCCTGTGCATCGCCCTCCTTTTCGCTCCTGCCTGTGCCATCCCTGGGGATGCTGCCTGGAGTGATAGTCATGCTACGGGTTATGGCGCCATCGTGAGCACCACCTTGAGTGGCTCTGTGAGTGTCCCCGACATTGACTTCGGTGATGTCGACGAAATCGGCGACTTTGATGTTTCCTTGGCTGAAGGCAAGTCCACCTCAACGTTCTATGGTGGCCGCCTTGGCTATGCCCCCTTTGAATTGATTTATTCGTCCTTCAACCATGCTTCAGACCATCCAGACGACTTCACCGCAGATTTAACGGTGGACGGTCTCGGTACGTTTAATGAAACCGTTGAGTACACAACTTCTCTCGATTTTGATTTAGAAAAACTGATGCTTGGCCTGGACCTCTTTAATTCCCCTACATTCCGTATCGGGCTGCTCTTTGGGGTTGACCTCATGACGTTCAATGAGTTTGGAATGAGCGTCAATGAAGATATCGTGGTAAATGATGGAACTGGAGATGTCACGATTATTGCCGCAGGAGACGGCTATTCCATCGCCACCAATGAGCAACTCCCCATCCCCATGATTGGGATTCGCCTTGACGCTCTCCTACCTTTTTCAGGCCTCAGGGCTGGTATTGAAGCCAGTGGCTTTACCCTTAAATTAGACCAAGAAGCAGACAGTATCGATGTCACCTACCTTGACATCGACGCCAATCTGAACTATGCCTTCAACGACTGGACCGAAGCCATGATTGGTTACCGGTCTATTAGCCTAGAATTGGATGGAAGCATTGCTGACGGCACAGGAAGCAACACGAACATCACATCTGACATCGACTACTCCGGCCCCTACTTCGGCGTCGGCTTTGTCTTTTAGGAAACGGACCTAGTCGTTAGAACCAACAAAGTCCCCATTCACCAGGGACTCAAAAACACATCCAAGTACTCCGGGCTCGCGTTGCGGTAATCCACCTAGTACGCGTGCTCCTAAACATCACAGGTCATGACTAGCGTCAAGCCATCCGTCATTGGATTGCCCACATTGGACGTCGTCACAATG
>JAPKBM010000080.1 GCA_026421205.1 Planctomycetota bacterium | reverse complement strand
CCCTTAAAAATCATGACCCGCATCCCCCTCATTCTTAGTCTTCTAGCTTTATTGCCCGCTTCGGCGATTGCCCAAAACACTTGGTTTGTACCGGATGATTTTGCCACCATCCAAGCGGGTATTGATGGCTCCATCGACGGCGACACGGTGGTCGTGCGTGACGGGACCTATTTCGAGAACATCAACTTCAATGGCAAGGCCATCACCCTCAGCAGTGAGCGCGGTCCAGTCCACACCATCATTGACGCCAACCAAATCGGCAGCGTGGTCACCTTCAACAGCGGTGAAAGCCAGAACTCCACCCTCGAAGGGTTCTCCATTCGAAATGGCGTAGGCTCCATTGGGACAACCGTGTTTGGCACCCCTGTTCTTGCTGGGGGTGGCCTTTTCATCGACGGCTCTTCTCCGTCGATTCGCGATTGCTTCATCTACAATAATGTTCTTTCGTCGAGCGGCAGCGGCGGCGGAGTATGGTGCTTTGAAGCAAGCCCTCAATTAGATAAATGCTGGATTTATGGAAACTCCGCCGAGGGTGGCGGTGGAATGTTCGTCCATGGAACCAACTGCGCCCCTGTCTTGAATGAATGCCTCCTAGTTGGAAACTCCGGTACTAGTGGTGGAGGATGTCTGCTCAGTTGGGCCAGCCCCAGCGCTGTGTTTAACCACTGCACTTTTTCCCTCAATTCCGCCAGTAACGGTGGCGCGATCAACGTTAATCTGTCATCGATGGAGTTGAACAACTGCATCCTCTGGGAGAACCAGGGCCAGTGGGGCCCCGAGATTTATGTTTATAATGGTCAAAGTGTCACGGTCACCTATAGCAATATCAAAGGCGGGTTCATCGGAACAGGCAATATCGACCTCGACCCGCAGTTTGTAGATCCTGTGAACAACTTCGATTTGCAGTCCAGTTCTCCTTGCATTGATGCCGGAGATCCAGCCTCCGCACCGGACTCCGATGGAACGCGCACAGACATGGGTGCATTCTATTTTGACCAAAGTGGAGGTGCTCCAACTCTTTCGGTCAGTAACCTAGTCGCTGGGCAACAAGTTTTAGTCGAAGTAAATAACGCAACACCAAGCAACTTTTCGCACTTCGCTTGGTCCGTCCAGGGCGGAGGCCCCACTCCCACTCCTTGGGGTGATGCCATGGTTACGCAGCCCTATAACCTCACGCTACTTCCGACAGATGTGAATGGTTATGCGTCTTACACGGCAAACATTCCTACAAGTGCAGCGGGTGTCACAGTTTGGTGCCACGGTACGGATGTAGGCACCCAGTCGATGCTGAATGCGTTGATGCTAGTGATTCAGTAGCGAGACCCGATTCCCAACAAGGGGAGAGCTCTCTGGGAGTTATTAGGGGGTAGCCACATTCATGCCCACAACCCTTGATTTATATGGCAGAATGGGTCAGTCCCTTCTTCAATAATCATGACCCGCATCCCCCTCATTCTTGGTTTTCTCGCCTTATTGCCAGCTTCGGCATTGGCACAGAACTTCGAAGACTTTGACTGGGCAAAAAATGCAGGTAATGGTGAGTTTCACTTCCCAAGTTGATTCTCATTCTCTTGACCTCGGCTTTCTTTAGCCAAACACCCCAAAACGTGGTGGTGATTTTAGCTGATGACATGGGCTTGGCCTCACTTTATGCGGAACATCCGTCGTCGGGCTTGCCCACCCCACATTTAGACCGTTTAGCGTCGCAAAGTATGTCTTTTACCGACGCCCATTCCGGTTCTGCTGTTTGCTCGCCAACTCGTTACGGTTTATTGACCGGTCGTTACGCGTGGCGAACTTCTATGAAGCAAGGCATTGTCCCTAAATGGGGACCACCGCTGATTGCGCCTGAGCGGATGACCTTGGCGAATGTTGCCAAAGCCGCTGGCCTTGAAACCGCCAGCATTGGCAAGTGGCATCTGGGTTGGCATTGGCCCAAAAAAGGCGGTGGCTTCACCCGCAAGCCGAGTGAGATTGACTACACGGCCTCCTTAGGTGGCGGCCCGATGGAGGCGGGTTTTGACTATTCCTATGGCGATGATGTTCCTAATTGGCCTCCTTATATTTGGATTGAAAACAACCAAGCCCTGTCCATTCCGACCGGGACCATGCAAGAAGACAACGCCAACGGGGTTCGCGCCGGCCCCATGAGGCCGGGCTGGAGCTTGGAGGCCGTGTTGCCCGAACTTACCCGGAAAAGCGTTAAATTTATTCAAGAACAAAGTGCGGTCCACAAGCCTTTCTTTCTTTATCTGCCGCTTACTTCTCCGCACACTCCCATCAATCCTGCTGAAGAATTCCAAGGCAAAAGCGGTGTCAGCAAATACGCGGACTTTCTTTTACAAACTGATTGGTCCGTTGGTCAAGTTCTGCAAGCGCTAGAAGATTGCGGCATTGCCGAAAACACCTTAGTTATTTTCACCGGAGACAACGGCACTTCCCCCAAGGCGGACTTCGAAAGTTTGGCAAAAGGTGGGGTAGATTTACAAGGCCCTTGGCGAGGTCATAAAGCCGACGTTTGGGAAGGTGGTCATCGGGTTCCTTTTTTAGTACGTTGGCCTGGTGTGGTAGAACCAGGTTCAAAGTGCGCAGAACCCATCGGCTTGACTGACGTCATGGCAACGGTTGCCGAAGCATTGAAAATTCCGCTTCCCAGCGATGCCGCCGAAGATAGCAAGAGTTTGATGGATTTATTGCAAGGCAAGCGTTTATTGAATCCACTTCATAAAGTGCTCGTGAATCACAGCTCCCTCGGAGAATTTGCGGTACGCTCCGGCAAGTGGAAATTGTGTTTTTGCCCAGGTTCGGGTGGCTGGTCTGCGCCACGCGGAATGAAGCAAGCGAAAGCCTTGAGTTTGCCGCCCATTCAACTTTACGACATGGTGGTTGATCCAAGTGAACAAAATAATTTGGCAAATCAATTTCCAGAAGTGGTTACCCGCTTAAGGGAAGAATTTTTCGCCGAAGTGCATCGCGTGTCCTTGGATAGCAATTCTTGGTGGGGAAAGTTGCCATGGACAAAAGATGAGGCGGTAGTGGGGATTCGGCCTCGTCCACTCAAGGTGGTGACATACAACGTGTTGGAAGGTTTTGAAAATCATCGCGTCGGTAGTCCCTATTTGCCAGGCGAGCAACGCAAAAAAGGGGTTATTAAATGGCTACAAAAACAATCTCCCGATGTGATTGGCTGGCAAGAACTCAACGGCTACACCACCACTCGGCTCCGCGAAGAATCTCGGCAATGGGGACATGAACACGCTGTGTTGTTAAAGGAGCGCGGTTATGACTTAGGTCTGTCATCAGTTTACCCCATCGAGGTGGTGGAACGGGTTACTAAAGGGATGCACCATGGTTTTCTCCATGTCCGTACTGCCGGCATAGATTTCATGGTGTGTCATCTTTGGCCTTTTAAGGGAGAGCAGCGTTTGCGCGAAATTCATCCCATCTTAAAACGTGCCAAGGAAGTTTTAGAGGCCGGCAGGCCACTGATTATTTTGGGAGATTTCAATGCATTATCCTCGGAAGACAGCCACCTCATGAATCCAATTGCAATGGACTGGTATAAAGGTTGGAAATGGGAAATGACCAAATCCGGCCAGCCGCACACCGATGTCATTCAAGCAGTTTTGGATATTGGCATGCGAGACACTTGGGCCGCTCATCGGCCGCTTTCCTTTTCTTCCTTCCCTGATAAGCCACGGGTGGATTACATTTTTTCCTCACCCAATTTGATGGGATCGTGCTCCCAATCCACCTGGTTCGAAACCAAGTCCATGCATCTACTCTCCGATCATGCTCCCCTAAGTGCGATATTTTCGTCAAAACTTTAACACGATCACTTCGTCGTCCGATTTTGGACCTGAATGTTTTCCACTACGCCCCCCCCGATTGTCAGGATATTTCGATTAAGCGTCACGGTTCCGTCGTACCAATCC
>JAPKBM010000032.1 GCA_026421205.1 Planctomycetota bacterium | reverse complement strand
CCGAAGGCTTTTGCCATGGTTCGCGAGGTTTCCGAGCGTACCTTAGGATTGCGCCATTACGACGTGCAGTTGATTGGGGGCATGGTGTTGCACTCGGGTTCTATTGCGGAAATGGCAACGGGCGAGGGGAAAACCTTGGCCGCCACCTTGCCGGCATACCTCAATGCATTGGCTGGTTCTGTTTATGTCGTTACAGTGAACGACTACTTAGCTGGACGAGATGCTGAATGGATGCAGCCGGTCTATGAGAATCTTGGACTGACTGTTGGGTCCATTCAATCTGACATGAGTCCCCAGCAACGGCATCCGGTTTACGGTGCCGACATCATTTACGGCACGAATAATGAGTTTGGCTTCGACTATCTCAGGGACAATATGAAGTCTCGTGTGGAGGACCAGGTTCAGAAAAAGTTGCAATTTGCCATCATTGATGAGGTGGACTCCATCTTGATTGATGAAGCAAGAACCCCGCTCATTATTTCGGGACCCGCCACGGGGAATGCAGAAAAATATCAACACGGCATGCGCGCGGCTCGAAAGTTGAAGCCGGGGGTGGATGTAGAGTTGAAGGAAAAGGAGAAGTCTGCCATCTTGACGGAAGCAGGGATTCTCGTCGGCCAAAAAGAGTTGGGGATTGAAGATTTTTATTCCAGTGCTGAGCACATGGAGTGGCCACATATTTTGGAACAGTGCTTGCGAGCTCTCCACTTGTACCAAGTAGACGTCGATTACGTTGTCAAGGAAGGTCGAATTGTCATTGTGGATGAATTCACAGGGCGCTTGATGGACGGGCGACGGTGGAGCGATGGTTTGCATCAATCTGTCGAGGCAAAAGAAGCGATTCGCCCGCGCGCTGAAAACCAGACTTTGGCGACCATCACTTTCCAAAATTATTTTCGGATGTTTGAAAAGTTGTCTGGGATGACAGGGACGGCGCTTACAGAAGCGGGGGAGTTCGCCAACATCTATGATTTGGACGTGGTGGCTATTCCTCCAAATCGTCCGATTGCGAGGAAGGATCAGGCCGACGTTATTTTTTTAAAGGAGAAGGATAAATGGCTAGCCATTGCAAAGGAAATTGAGGAAGTTCAAAAGAAAGGTCAGCCGGTTTTGGTGGGCACGACTAGTATCGAAAACTCTGAGCTGATTGCCGGCATGTTAAAACGGCGTGGTATTGCACATGAAGTGTTGAATGCCAAGCAGCATGACAGAGAGGCAGAAATTGTAGCGCAGGCCGGGCGACAAGGCATGGTGACCGTTGCAACGAATATGGCCGGGCGAGGAACGGACATCGTCTTGGGAGGCAATTTAGACGCTTTGGTAGATGCGAAGGCACAGTTACAAAATTTATCCGAAGAACAGGCCTCAAGTCTCCGCAAAGAGCTCGAACCGACTCTCCTCTTGGAAAAGGAAGTCGTCCTAGAAGCGGGTGGACTTTATGTCCTCGGGACGGAGCGTCACGAGGCCCGCCGGATTGACAACCAACTTCGGGGTCGTGCTGGACGACAGGGTGATGCGGGCCGTTCCCGTTTCTTTTTGTCCTTGGATGATGCCTTAATGCGTCGTTTCTACCGAGATTGGGTAAAGAACTTCCTTGGGCGTTCGGGAATGGGTGATGGAGAGCCTGTGGAATCTCGGCTAGTTTCTCGGGCTATCGAGAAGGCGCAGAAAAAGGTAGAGGGATACCATTTCGAGATTCGAAAAAATCTGCTTGAGTACGACGAGGTCATGGACAAGCAGCGTCATTTAATTTACGAGCATCGGCAGGCTGCTTTGGAAGCGCAAGGTCTTCGGGATAAAATCTTCTTCATGTTCCAAGAGACCATCGATGATTCGATGAGCCTGTGGGGGGGCGACGGGAAAGATACCCCATCTGATTGGGGTGCTTTAGCTTTGTGGGCGCAGAGGAAATGGAAGTCGACTTTAGATGCGGACCAATTGGAGGCCCTCGGCATCAAGCAACTGGAAGACCGTTTCGTGGAGGATATTGAAGCCCTCTATGACCAACGCGCCGAGCTTCTTGGAGCTGAGCATCTAGTGGAATTGGAGCGCTTTCTCCTTTTAAATGCGATTGACGACAAGTGGAAGGATCACCTTTATGCCATGGATGCCTTGCGCCAAGGAGTGAGTTTACGCGGCTATGCGCAAGTCGATCCGAAAACTGAGTACAAACGAGAAGGTTTCGATAGATTTCAACTTCTCCTCTTTAACATCGCAGATCAAGTGACGAATTACATTTTGAAGGTGCAGATCCAGGAAGAGGATGCTTCACGACTTGGATCTGCATACCAAGGCGCCCAGGCGAGCCATCCTGCATTTTCCTCCACGGGTGGACCTGTCGCTTCGCAAAAAGCACCTGCGCGTTCCGTGGCGGTGGGTTATCAAAACCCTTCGGCGCCCTCAACGGCTCCCAGTGCACCCGAAGCGCCGAAAGTCCCGAGGAACGCTCCATGCCCATGCGGGTCCGGGAAAAAGTATAAACAGTGTCACGGGAAAGCTTGAGCCAAGCTTCGGTGCCTCCTCGTTTCGGATCTTACTTCGTTTACGACGCCCTTCTTTTCTTTGGGGGCCTCCTCATGTTTCCTTGGGCCATCTTACGGGTCCTCTTCCATAGAAAATTCCGACGGCACCTCTGGGGGCGTCTGGGGTACTTTCCGTCTTTGTCTCCAAAACGGAATTTTTCTGTCCTTCTTCATGGCGTTTCTGTTGGGGAAGTCAAGGCTTTGAAACCACTGGTGGTGGAGCTTCAAGAGTCCTATCCGGAGGCCACCTTGGTCCTTTCCTCCAGTACGCCAACGGGCATTGAAATGGCTCGAATGATTTTCCCAGATCACGATGTGGTTCCATTCCCTTTGGATTGGAGAGGCTCCTGCCGACGCTTTTTAAAGCGAGTTCAGCCTTCCTTACTCATTTTGGCGGAACTGGAAATATGGCCGAATTTTTTACGTGTCGCCCAGAACCAAGGCCTTCCCGTCGCCATTGTCAATGGCCGAATTACGCAGAAATCACTCATCGGTTACCGTCGGGTACAAAAATGGCTGCCACAGTTCGATCGAATTGCACTGTATTGTGTGCAACAAGAATCTTACGCAAATCGTTTTCGCTCATTGGGTGTGCCTAAAACTTCGGTAGTTGTAACGGGGAATTTGAAATATGATCAAGTTGCTTTGGGAGCCATCGAGGTTGAGGACTGGAGTACGCGTGTCCATTCCCGCCCGACAGTGGTTTTAGGCTCAACCCACGCTTCGGAAGAGGAGGACATTCTCCGCGCACTTTCCAGAGCCCCCATGGCCGGACCCACCCTCTGGTTCGTGGTTCCGCGGCATGCCGACCGCGCGAAGGCTCTCTGGCGAGACCTCCAATCAATCAATCTGCCCGGCCCCCTCATTCTCCGCTCCGCACTTCCTCTTCATCCAGAGCCCCTGCCAGATCATGCTATTGTTCTCGTTGACACAATGGGAGAACTTGGGGCACTTTACGCGGTTGCTTCCGTTGCTTTTGTGGGTGGGTCCCTAATTCCTCATGGGGGGCAAAACGTTTTGGAACCCGCAGCTTGTGGGGTCCCCGTTGTTGTCGGAGCGCATACGGGAAATTTTGAGGAGGAGGTCGCATTGCTTCGAGGTGCAGGGGCATTGAGGGATGCAAGAGATGGCCCTGCTGTGCTAGCATTGATGACAACTTGGCTTGAAAACCCGCGCTCAGCCGTGGATTGTGGTCTTTCAGGTCAAAAGGCACTCCTTCATTACAAGGGGTCTTCAGAACGCACCGTGGCGGCTCTTCAGCGGGCCAACTTATTGCCTTCCTCCTTACTTCATGAATAAGAAACTCTTCACCTCCGAATCGGTCTCCAAGGGCCATCCGGATAAGGTTGCTGACCAAATCAGTGATGCTTTTTTGGACGCGTGCCTTTCTGCGGACCCCACTTCGAAGGTGGCCTGTGAAACACTCGTCACCACCGGCCAAGTGATTTTGGCGGGCGAAGTGCACACAGAAGCCTATGTGCATGTGCAAGATGTCGCCCGGAGGGTTTTGCGGCAAATCGGATACACCTTTGATGGCATCGGCTTTAACGCAGATTCTTGCTCGGTGCTCAACGCTCTCCACCGACAATCTTCAGATATCCGTCAAGGCGTTGAAGTATCTGCGGACGATTCCTCCGTCGGGGCTGGCGACCAAGGCATGATGTTTGGCTTCGCGTGCAAAGAAACAGATTGCTACATGCCCGCCCCTGTGTATTGGGCGCATCGATTAATGGCACGGCATGCGGAGTTAATTCAATCGGGGGAAATCTCATGGCTTCGCCCGGATGCGAAGAGCCAGATAACTTTTCTCTACGAGGGTAATAAGCCGGTTGCGATTGAGGCGGTGGTCGTGTCTACACAAACTTCAGACATTCCAACCATTGACGAAATTCGGACGACAATCAAAGAACAAATCGTGGACTATGTTTTGCCTTCGCACTTCGTAACCAAAGATACGGCTTACCACATTAACCCAACTGGCCGCTTCGTGATCGGTGGACCGCATGGTGATGCAGGGTTAACGGGTCGAAAAATTATTGTGGACACTTACGGTGGCGCATCCCGCCATGGGGGCGGCGCTTTCTCTGGAAAAGATTTCACAAAGGTGGACCGCTCCGCAGCGTATGCAACGCGTTGGATTGCGAAAAATGTAGTTGCCGCAGGTTTTGCAGAGAGATGCGAAGTGCAAGTGGCCTACGCCATCGGCGTCTCTCAACCCGTTTCTATTCGGGTAGATACTTTCGGAACCGCAGCACAGGGTGTCACAGACGCTCAAATAGCTGATGCCATCCGAGAGCTCCAACCCTTTCAAGACGAGCGGGGCCAATCTCACTGTGTCTTGACGCCGGGCTGGATTATTGGTCGTCTTCGACTGAATTACCCTTCGGGCTATCCATTGGATGCGGAAGGACAGCCAACGAACCCCACCGGCTGGACGTACCAAATGTCCGCCGCACACGGCCATTTTGGCCGTGACATTTTCCCCTGGGAGTCTTTGGAGCTCCTTCCTGAACTCAAACCATTCCTCGCGCAACTTTGCGAGACTTCCTGACCATGACCACAGCTACTGAAACTACTTACAAGGTCGCCGACCTTTCTCTTGCCGCCGAAGGCCGCTTGCTCATTGACTGGGCGGAATCTCGCATGCCCGTTCTGATGTCGCTTCGTGAAAAGTTTGAAAAAACAAAGCCATTGGCTGGACAAAGGATTACAGGCTGTTTGCACGTAACGAAGGAGACGGCAGTTCTCATTCGAACGCTCGCTGCAGCGGGTGCGGAAGTGGCGTGGTCTGGATGCAACCCACTCTCAACGAATGACGCTGTCGCTGCGGCATTAGCGGAAGAAGGGATCAAAATGTACGCTTGGTACGGCCAGGACACGGAAGAGTTCTACTGGAGCATTGATCGCACCTTGGATTTCAAACCAACCATGACTTTGGATGATGGCGCGGACCTTATTTTTCGCGTGCACTTCCACCATCAAAATCTCATCCCCGGGATTATTGGTGGATCTGAGGAAACGACAACAGGCGTGCACCGACTCCGTGCTATGGCGGACGACGGCAAGCTGAAATATCCTGTGATTGCGGTGAATGATGCCGAGACCAAATGGGACTTTGACAACGTGTACGGAACCGGACAGTCCTCCTTGGACGGTATCCTCCGGGCCACTTCCGTGCTTTTGGCAGGCAAGAATTTTGTAACCGCAGGCTACGGTCACTGCGGCCGCGGATGTGCCATGCGGGCGAAAGGGATGGGTGCACATGTCATTGCTACAGAGGTCAGAGCCACAGCTGCATTGAAGGCAACCCTTGAGGGGATTCAAGTCATGACGATGGACGAAGCCGCCAAGGTCGGAGATGTCTTCATTACCGCAACAGGGATGAAGGATATTATTGTGAAACACCATTTTGAGAGCATGAAAGATGGTGCCATCGTTTGCAACACAGGTCACTACGACTGCGAACTCAATTTGGCAGATTTAAAGGAGATTGCAGTTTCTCATCGCAAAATTCGTGATAACTGCGTGGAGTACACACTTTCTGACGGCCGACGGATTTATGTCCTTGCCGAAGGGCGTTTAGTGAACCTGGCTGCTGCGGAAGGCCATCCTTCGGAAGTGATGGACATGAGCTTCGCAAATCAGTTCCAGGCAATGATGATGTTGGCAAAACAAGGGAGTGAATTGTCCTCTGCAGTTCATGAACTTCCGGCAGAATTAGACCAAGAGATTGCGGGAATTAAACTAGCTAGCATGGGGATTGACATCGACACACTCACTCAAGAGCAGATTACTTATGCCACCGATTACTCACAGGGAACTTAAAATGCGCCGAAACCCAATCAAAGCTGGCTTCACACTCTTGGAGATGATGGTGGTGATTCTCATCATCGGTGTCCTTGCCGCCGTTTTACTCCCCAATGTTTTTGAAGCCATGGGTACAGCAAAAACAAGCGCCTGTGAAATGAACATGCGCCGCTTGTATGAACTTCTCATTCAGTACAAAATCAAGAACAAAGATCAGTTCCCGCGGGACGAGGGCCAAAAGTTCATTTTGCGTTTATGGGGGGATCGGGTTTGCGAACATACTGAGCAAAATGCCCGACGATTTTTCTGTGTGGAAGATCCACTCGAGTCTTACGTTGCCGTAGAGACAGGAGAGACTTTTCAGGAGTACTTGGAATCTTGGAAAGATGCGGGACCTGATTTCATCTCTTATGCCGGGTTCACTTCGGGTGGAGATCGGAAGGAGGCGCGTAAACTTCTGCGTAAGGGGAATACAACCATCGTCGCCTGTGGTCACCTTTCCCATCGAGATACGGTGGTCTACATGACGGCCAATGGTGATGTCCATCGCTTAAAAGTATCCGATTTACTTGAGGATGGGCTCTTGACCGAAGCAGATATTGAGGACCAATATTTGCCTCTGGGGCCATCGTCACCTATTGAGGCGTTACGTACCGTAACGAGCGAGTATTGACCAACTCCGCTTTAACTTCTTCCGCCGTCTCTCCTCGGAAATTTCATCTGCGCGTCTTCGGCTGCCAGATGAACTTCTATGACGGCGAACTTATGCGGGAAGCCTTCTTACTCCGAGGCTATTCAGAAACTGACGACCCAAAACTGGCTGATGTAATTCTGTTTCACACGTGTTCCGTTCGTGAACATGCAGAGGAAAGAGTTCACGGGATTCTGGGAGGACTCCGCGCGCAGAAGAAGGAAAATCCGAACTTAGTGATTGGGGTGGTCGGCTGTATGGCAGATCGGGAAGGCCAGGCATTGTTTGAGCGAGAACCCCACGTGGACATTGTTTGTGGTTCTCGTCATTTCCCACAACTACCCTCCATGGTGGATCAAGTACTCGGAGGTGAGGAGCGCGTTTTGGAGTTGGGAGAAGCGAAGGCTCCGGTGGATTCCCCCATTCGGGATTTAACAGGTCGGCCCTCGTCGTGGAGCGCCCACGTAGCGGTGATGCGTGGCTGCGACCTGAATTGCACATACTGCATTGTTCCGTCGGTGCGTGGCCGGGTTGAAAGCAGACCTTTGGCCGAAATTGTCCACGAGATTCAAGCGCTTGTGCAAAGTGGAGTGGTGGAGGTTCAGCTTTTAGGGCAAACGATTGATTCCTACGGAAGGGATTTCCCAAAAGAGGGCCGACCATCTCTCGCCGCTCTCTTAGATCAACTTGCGGACATCCCCAATTTATTACGCGTCAAGCTCATTACGCTGCACCCGGCTTATGTGGATCAAGAGTTAGCCGACGCCATGGCGCGTTCCCCGCAATTCCACCGCTTCCTTCCGGTGCCTCTTCAGTCAGGGAGTAACCCCGTTTTAAGGGCTATGAAGCGTGGGTATTCTCTAGACCAATACCGACGTAAAGTAGATATGCTGCGCAACGCCATGCCTGATTTGGAGTTGATTTCGGACTGGATTGTTGGATTCCCTGGAGAAACGGATGCAGACCATGTGCTATCTCAGGAAGCCATGAAGGAGTTCCAGTTCCTCCAGTCCTACGTTTTCCAGTACTCACCCCGCCCTGGAGCTTCTAGCTTTGAGCTTCTCGACGACGTGCCCATGTCTGTTAAGAAGACCCGCAACCACGAACTTCTGGCATTACAGCGTGAGATTTCGGCAACTCGAACACCCACCATGCAGGGGCGAACCAGTCGTTTGATGCTTGAGGGTGTCACCAAAGGCGATGCGGGTATTTGGTATGGGCGTATTGACAATGGGCACTACGCGGTCCTTCCGGCAGGTATAAATCGAAAGGCCGGGCAGTTCCATGAAGTAAAGTGTGTGGGCTATAACGGAAAATCTTTAACGGCGAAGAGCCTTCAATTGTTGGGGGAGCCGGCGAGTCCTGCGCCATCGATGTCCCTCCCGATTTTCGGGCAAAGTTTCTCATGAGCGAGGAGCGCCAGAAGGCGCTCTTTCTCAGGGCACAAGCGGAGGCACGAAAAGCCTCGTGGCTCTTCACTGCCCCGAACCCTCGTGTTGGGGCCATTGCTCTTCAACAGGGTCATGTCGTCGGCCGTGGGTTCCACCGTGTTTTTGGAGGCCCGCACGCTGAGGAAATGGCACTTCGTGATGCGGGGGCGTGGTGCGAGAAATCGAACCAACCTCTTGCCGGATTTGTCGATGAAATGATGATTACGCTCGAGCCTTGTTGCAAGTCGACAGCCACAAAAAAACGCCGACCCTGCACCGATATCTTGTTAGAAGCGGGCGTGCGCAAAGTGACCTTTGGGTTGAACGATCCCAATGATTCCCAAACAGGTGCAGCGGAAAAACTGAATCGCGCAGGAGTTCAAGTGACGACCCTCCGAGAACACCGTTCCTTTCGCCACCTAAACCCCGCTTTTTTTAGAGATTTGACTTGCGTGAATCGACCATGGATTTTTCTAAAATGGGCGTCTTCGTTGGACGGGAAAATGGCGACGAGCGGGGGAGTCAGTCAATGGATTACTGGACCAGAGGCGCGCCAAGAAGTCCATCAATTGCGGGCAATTTCCGACGCAATTCTTATTGGGAAGACCACCTTGATAGAGGATGACCCCTCCCTAACTGCCCGAATCACACCTCCTTCGTCCAAGCAACCTCTGCGCGTTCTCCTGGACCCGCCATCCACATTTCCTGCAAATGCGAAAATCTTGCAAGGCGACGCTCCTCGTTTATGGGTCTTAGAGGACGGCCCGCAAAAAGTAGGTGCTTGGCCCATAGAGGATGCCGTCGTGCGTGTACCTCGTTTGAGTGGAAATCTCTGCCTTACCACCCTTGTCGGAAAACTTGCCACAGAATTCTCGGTGAGGCGCCTGATGGTAGAGGGCGGCGCCAAAGTTCACGGTTCTTTTCTAGCCGAAGGCCTCGTGGACGCCATCGTTCGTTACGAAGCCCCTTTCTTGCTAGGCGGGCCTCGTTGCGCGGTGGATGGCCCAAGCTTTTCTTCCCCCCAAGACGCTCTTCATCTTGTTTCCGAAGAAACGGCTCCTTTGGGACGAGATGTTCGACGAGCACTTTGCGTCCCACCGACCGCGTGAAGCAAGCATATTTTATTGCGTTTTTCCTTTGGGGCGCTTGCGCTTCCGGCCCCGTGCAAATTCAACCGGAAGCCCTTTCACTGGATGCATACTATTCAGCACGCTGGGAGGGAAACGCGCAAGCAGCTTATGACCTCATTCTTCCAAACAGTTGGCAAGCAAGCCGAAATGTACAAGGGGAACGAGAGCGCCAAGATCTTCTTCTTGCTCAGGGTCTTCGCACTCGTCTGGCAATTGAGGTCGCGGGTTGGCTCTTGCTCGAGCCGGACCATGGAGATTTACTCTATCTTGAGGCACGCTTAATTCAGGATTCCGTTTGGGCAAAAGAAGAATTCCTACGGCTTTCGAAACGCTTCCCGAAGAACTTGTGGGTAGCTCTCGGCACGATTTCCTTATTGCAACGATTCCAGGAATGGTCGTCAGCGCGTCTCTTCCTCAACCAGGCGGAGAGCCTTTTAGGAGATTTGCAGGCCCATCCTGGCAGGGAATTTTTTCAGGTTCTGCGGATTCGTCAATTACAAGGAGAAAAGATTTCAGCGGAGCAATATCAATGGGCATTGAATTCGAAATCCTTCCATTTGCTCGGGGCTCTTCATAGCTGGGCCAGAAAAGCAGGGGAGGCGTCGGCTCTTGCCGAGGTACAAGCTGAAATTGCACTCCTTCGGGTTCGTACAGCTTCGAAGGCGGCGCGCATTCAGGCGCTCCTGCGTCGCCTAGTCCAAAAAGTCAAAAGAAACCCTAAGGGGAATCTCCAGGAGACACTCCACTTCCTTGAGGAAAAATCGAATTGGCTTAACTTGCCTCTTGGATGGCCGTTGGCTCCACAATACTCGGTGCTGGGACTTGCCCACTTGGTGCGCCCGGAGGCTTCTGAATTCTCCCCAGCAGGATCACTTTTAGAGACGGGACATTTCCTACTCCTTGGCACCTCGCCCGTGACAGGGTTAGAGGCATTGGCGCTCCTCGACGTTGATGTCCTTGAGCTGTCCTGGGGTGGCCAACCTATTCAAATTATCACGACAGCGCATGCACTGGACACCGGAAACAGGCAGCCCATGGGTGGTGCCGTCTTTCAAGGCTTTTATATGCGCCGTGATCTTTCTGATGCTACCGCGGACTCCCTGGAGCGTGGGTCGCGACTTTTTCCTGCAAAATGGGAGATGTCAACAGAAACAGCGCCGCACCCCTCCGGAACGATTCCAGCGGATGGAGATCTTCCGAAGCGAATTCGCCGTTTTCTTATTGGAGAAGGTGGGGCGGATGCTGCTCGAGGACATCAATGGCGTGCATTGGCGGTCCATGAGGCCGCTCATTTACCCGATGTCCTCCCTCTCTTACTGCAAGAACAATCTCCTTGGGCGTTCCTCCCCAGTAGTTTCCTCTCTTGGGCTCGTTGGGGGAGCGCACTGGCGTTCCTGGAGTATCAAGCTCAGCTTCGTGCCTTGGCCTGCGGTCAAGAAACTGGGTGGATTTGGGCCGAGACCTTGGAGATTGCACGAAATCCCCGAGCAGATTACTTTCATCCCTACCGAACCTTAACTTTACAAATACTTCAAGCTGCGGAAAGAGAGGCTTGGCCTCCGCAAGCGCTTTGGAGCCCTCAAGACAGGGCGAAAATACCGTTCTTGGCACAGAAGATTTTGGGGGCACAAGGACTGACAGGCCTTCCCGCCGATGACCTTAAAGCCCTCTTGTCAAAAATAGATTTGAATGTCTCGGTGCCATAAGATTTCTGTCGGCTGTTGAGCGGAAAGGCGAACGTCGGCCAAGTCCACGCGGTACTCCTTTTCCCAGGGCAACTGATCGGCAACCCAAGCAATGCCACGACCAATCCGCTGGCGCTGATGAGGTCGGAGTGCGTCTTCCCCACGACACCACGAAGTCCAGTGCCGTGCCTTGACTTCAACGGCAACTAATATATCCTGGGGATTCACACCGACCCAATCAAGTTCTGCATAGGGTGTACGCCAGTTCATTTTAAGAGCCTGCCATCCCTCTTTCTTGAGGTACTCTGCCACAAAGCGCTCTGCTAGAAAACCGACCCCTTTCATGTTTGTAAGGGGAACCACTTGACCAAGCGGTGGACTAAATGCCTCAGGCGCCGGAAGCCGCTGGCGGAGTCTCTTCCCCCTCAGCAGACGCAACACGCCCGATTGCGTTACGGTCAAATTTCATGCGTACGTTGTCATCCACCTTCAAGGTAATGGTTGTTTCGTCATGGCGTGTCACTGTGCCGTGCAAACCTCCCGCGGTGACAATTTTGTCTCCCTTAGAAACTTTCGACCGCATTTGATCTAATTTTTTCTGTCGTTTTTTCTCAGGCCGAATTAGAAAAAACCAAAAAAAACCAAAAAGAAGTCCCATGACGAGCATGGGAGAAAGGCTTGGGCCACCGCTATCCAGTGTGGAGCCGTTGTCGGCAGTCCCTGACTGGGTACCGCCTTGGAGGACTGTGGAGGCCGGGGCAAGGGTGCCAGGCTCTTGTAGGAGAAGTTTCATTATTTTCTGGGCTCGCAATCAAGGAGTTTGATGCGATAATGGGCCGACATTCTACCGATGACTTCCGAACGCGTTCTTGTTGCCCTCAGTGGGGGGGTGGATTCCAGCGTCGCTGCGCTTCTGCTTCAACGGCAGGGTTACGACGTGACGGGGGTATTCCTGCGTCATGGCGCCAAAAATCCTCCAAAAACCGTACACCTCAAGCAAGGGTGTTGCTCTTCTGAGGATGCACTTGACGCGGCAATCGTTGCCGATCAATTGAAGATCCCTTTTCATGTGATTGATATGGAGGACGAGTTTTCGGCAATTAAAACTTATTTTCGAGAGGAATACGCACAAGGGAATACGCCAAACCCCTGTGCGGTTTGCAACCGAGATATCAAGTTTGGTGCGCTTCTCCGGTTTGCGGACAGCATGCAAGCTCCGTTTTTGGCAACGGGACATTACGCGCAGCTTCAAAAGGATGCCGAAGGGGTTCGCTTGTACCGAGGTAAAGATGTGCAGAAGGATCAGTCTTATGTGCTGTTCCCCGTTTCGGAAGAAGTACTCAAGAGAACACTTCTTCCCGTTGGAGGACTCATGAAGTCGGAAACTCGTGCTCTGGCGAAGGAGGCCGGTTTCCCGGTCTTCGACAAACCAGACAGCCAAGAGATTTGTTTTGTTCCTACCGGAGATTATCGAGACGTTCTTCGTGCCACAGGCGGCTTGGGGACGAAAGGGAACATGATCAACCTTCAAGGGGAAGTTCTTGCGCGCCACGATGGGCATATGGGTTTCACTCGCGGCCAACGTCGAGGTTTGGGTTTCGCATCAACACAGCCGATGTACGTTCTCGACATCGACGCCGACACCGGTGACATCCTTGTCGGCACGAAAACAAGCACGCAAACCGCGGAAGTTCTTACTCAAGATTTCCATTGGTTTGGCGCCGACGGGCCTCCAACGGAGCCTATTCCTCTCATCGAAGCTCAATACCGAAGCGCCGCTGGGGGTGTCCGGGCATCGGCCGAATTCCTCCCAAGCGGTGAGGTGCGTGTGGCCTTCTTAGATCCGATTGAATCAGTAAATCCTGGCCAAGGAATTGCCCTTTATGCGGAGAATCGCCTTCTCGGGGCGGGTTGGATTGCAGAAAGCGTGCTTCGCCAGCCTTCGGCGGTGTAATTCCTCCTATCAGGGGTTATCCTTTCCTTATGGCGGACATCCTCTTCTGTAACCTTTGCGATCAATCAGTCACGGTCAGCGATTTAGACGCGGGCACAGCCTTGCGCCTTGGAGACCGTTCCTTGTGTCCTGCATGTCAAGATTTATTAGGTGCACGTACACATGCAAAGTCTGCTGCTGGGCCATTGGTTTTTTTAATGAGCATTCTGGGTGTGGTCGGTGTTCTTTTTTTGGGATACCATGGTTATCGGGGGCAAGAGGCTTTCCGCGGAGAAACCCAAGTTGCCTTTGAATCACACGCCGCAGATGCCCGCGAGGAGGTTAAAGGGAAACTAGCTGACTTGAAAAAAGAATTGCATGAGGATTTGGCCCTTCTTCGGACCATGGGAACTGCCAATGCTACGAACCGTGGCCGTTTGCAGGCTGATGTGCATAAAGATTTAAAACGACTTGAGGATGACATCGCGCGCTTGGACGCAATCCTTACAGAGCAAGATGCAATCTCGAAGCGGCTAGAGCGCTCGGAGGCTACTTTGTCCGTAGTGGATCAGCGACAAAGGGAGTCCCGGCGCACGATGGAGAAACTGCGCGATGAGGTCGAGCTACTTTCCACACAATTACGCATTGCAGCACAACGAGGTCCAGCCAGTTCTACAGAAGCATCCGTATTCTCTCCTCAGATTACGGGCCTCTTGAAGCTACTCCAAAGTACAGACAAGGACGAGCGCCTCGATGCTTTGAACAAGATCGCACCTCAAGCTGACTTAAGGCTCGTATCTCACCTTTTGCCACTTCTTTCCGACCCTTATGAGTTCAACCGATTCTACGCCGCAAAAGCTTTAGGCGAGTGGTCGGCAAAAGATGCGGCGCCGCACTTGATTGAAACGCTCTTGGATGAGATTAGCTTCGTACGACAGGCAGCCCTCCAATCTCTTCACAAGCTCACGGGCCAGAATTTCCGTTTTGACCATCAGTTGGACCCGAGTGACCCGAAAAATCAGACCGCTTACGGGAGTTGGAAGACTTGGTGGTCGGCAAATGGAAAGAACTTCCTCGAAGGTTAGGGCGACTTTAGAATCTCCGCCTTCCTCGTTGCCGGCCCTTCTTCTGGGCTCTCTCCCTCTCTCGTCCCCCCCTCATTCTCATGACTCGTGTCACCGTAGTTGGAGCCGGCTTTGTCGGCATGACCTGTGCTCAGCGCTTAGCTGAGCAAGAACTCGCTGAAGAAATTGTTTTGATTGATGTCCTTGAAGGACGCCCTCAAGGCTTAGCTTTAGACCTCAATCAAGCAGCCGCTGTCGAAGGGTATCAAGCGCGGGTGGTCGGCACCAATGACCCAAAGGCCACCTATGGGTCTGACTTGTTCATCATGACAGCTGGCTTGCCTCGGAAGCCTGGAATGGATCGTAGTGATTTGGTTGAGGTCAATGGGAAAATTGTCAATGCCGTAGCTTCGTATATCCAAGAGGGATCCCCAGAAGCGCGGGTCATCGTGGTCTCGAACCCTTTGGACACCATGGTTTATTTGATGGCCGAACGGCTGGGGTTCCCCAAGAACCGTGTTGTCGGAATGGCTGGAGTCTTAGACTCTTCACGGATGGCCTTCTTTATTGCGGAAAAATTGGGGGGAGGTATCGCCGACGCCCGCTGCATGGTTTTGGGCGGTCATGGAGATTCCATGGTTCCAATGCCCCAGTTCTCCACTCAAAACGGAGTGAACATTCCTGCACTTCTCCCGGAAGAAGACGTGCACGCTATTAACCACCGCACGCAACATGGTGGTGCAGAGATTGTCAACCTTCTGAAAACAGGGTCTGCTTTTTACGCACCCTCTTCTGCCGCTGTCGCCATGGCGAAGGCGATTCTTCGCAATGAGCACCGACTCATGCCTGCAGCAGCCTATTTAGATGGCCAATATGGGCTTTCGGGCCTCTACATGGGTGTACCTGTTGTTTTGGGTGCTCAAGGCGTAGAGCGCGTTGTAGAGCTTGAAATCGACGAGGAAGGGCGCAAGAAATTGAACGCGTCGGCCTTGGCTATCCAGGCGGACATTGAAACCCTCAAGGAAAAGGGGCTTCTGTAGGCTCGGCACGTTAGAATGCTCGGCCGGGAATTCCCCGACATCCTCTGAAATTCAGAATCGTGAAAGGACGCAAGACAAAAATCCGTCATTCCAATAGGAAGCGCCGTAAGTATGGCTTCCGGAGCCGTTCCAAAACGGCAGGGGGACGCAATGTCATCCGACGCAACCGCCGCAAGCGTGGCAAATTCGTTGCTCCTTAATGAGTTCTGATTCTGCTTCCCCCCGGCTATCTACGTAGGCGGGGGGCTTTTTTTTTCTCCCATTTGCCCCATGAAAATTCACGAGTACCAAGGAAAGGAAATCCTCGAAGGCTATGGCGTTCGAGTTCAACGCGGCATTCTTGTTGACACCCCGGACGCCGCTGGCCAAGCATTTCAATCTTGGGGAGGAACGGCTGCCGTCATTAAAGCACAGGTGCATGCGGGAGGCCGCGGAAAAGGAGGTGGTGTCAAGTTTGTGACATCCCTGTCCGAAGCGGAGTCTGTGGCTGACGCCATGCTGGGCATGCAGTTGGTCACGCACCAAACAGGCCCGGAGGGGCAAAAAGTTCGCAAGCTCATGATTTGTGAGGCCTTGGACTTGGCTGCGGAGTATTACGTGGGAATTGCCTTGGACCGTGCTTTAGGCCGACCTGTCTTGATGGTTTCAGCAGAGGGTGGGGTTGAGATTGAGACTTTGGCGCTGGAGCGCCCAGAGGCTCTGTTGAAATTACCCATCGATCCTGCCGCAGGCTTGCAGGCGTATCAAGCACGGCGTGCCGCATTCTTCCTTGGCCTTGACGCCGGTCAAGTACGCCAAGCCGTCCCTTTTCTTCTGGGCCTTGCCCAAGCCTATTTAGAAAACGATTGTGAGCTTGCAGAGATTAATCCGCTTGTCTTAACAGAACAAGGAGATGTCGTTGCCTTGGACGCCAAGATGACCTTCGACAGTAGTGCGCTCTTTCGGCACGCCGATATCGCAGAAATGCGAGATGAGCACGAAGAGGACGCCAAGGAGGTCGAAGCCTCCCGCTTTGGGTTGAACTACATCACTTTAGACGGAGAAATCGGCTGCATGGTCAATGGCGCAGGATTGGCAATGGCAACGATGGACACCATTAAGGCGCACGGATCGTCCCCGGCAAACTTTTTAGACGTTGGGGGAAGCGCCACTGAGGAAGCGATTACGGAGGCCTTTCGTATTATTTTGTCTGACTCGAAGGTGAAGGGTATTCTTGTGAACATCTTTGGGGGCATCATGAAGTGCGACATCATTGCGCGCGGGGTTATTGCAGCGGCAAAAAATGTACGAATTGAAATTCCTCTTGTGGTTCGCCTAGAGGGCACCAACGTTGAGGCAGGCCGGACGCTTTTGGCAGAAAGCGGTCTTGATCTTATTGCTGCATCTTCTTTGGATGAGGGCGCGTCACTCATCTGCACTGCCGTTACCTCCAACAAACCTTCGTAACATGTCGATCTATATTGATTCAAAGACCAAGGTCCTTTGCCAAGGATTTACAGGCCGCAACGGAACCTTCCACTCGGAACAGGCAATCTCTTACGGCACTAACCTCGTTGGTGGAGTGACTCCCGGCAAAGGGGGTATTCAGCATCTAGACCGCCCAGTTTTCAATACGGTCGCCGAGGCGGTCCAGGAGACCGGCGCCGACGCTTCGGTGATTTATGTTCCTGCGGCATTTGCTGCGGACTCCATTTTGGAGGCCGCAGATGCAGGAATTGCATTGGTCGTTTGTATTACTGAAGGCATCCCCGTTTTGGACATGGCACGAGTTCGGGAAACTTTAGCCGGAACAAACACACGCCTGATTGGCCCAAACTGCCCAGGAGTCATTACACCTGGTGAAAAGGGCCGGGGTTGCAAGATAGGCATCATGCCGGCATATATCCATAACCCCGGTACTGTGGGTATCGTTAGCCGCTCCGGGACCTTGACCTATGAGGCGGTTTGGCAGGTGACACAGGAAGGTCTAGGACAGAGCACCTGTGTTGGCATCGGTGGAGATCCTTTACCGGGAACAAACTTCATTGACGTGCTTCGCGCCTTCCAGGACGATCCCGACACGGATTCTATGATTATGATTGGGGAAATTGGAGGCACAGCCGAAGAAGAGGCTGCTGATTTCATTCAAGAGTATGTCACCAAGCCCGTGGTTGCTTTTATCGCAGGCCGCACGGCGCCTCCAGGGAAGCGTATGGGTCATGCCGGCGCCATCATTTCTGGCGGCAGTGGCACGGCGGACTCAAAGATTGAAGCTCTTGAGCAGGCTGGCGTTCGTATTGCGCCCACTCCATCGGACCTAGGTACTGCTTTGGTCGCCCTTCGCGGGGAACTTGGAATCTAAAGACTTCTTTTCTAGCCTTCGTTTTCAACATTCAGAATCCGGAGAATGGTCTCACGCAGAGGCGAGTCCATTAGAAGAGGCGGAGAAGGCTTTCGTTTTTCCGGCCGCCGAAGTCCTCCCGCACCCACGCTCAATCTTGGAAGTTGGCTTTGGCCGTGGCGTGAATTCCGCCGTGGCTCTTCGTTACCTCGGACGAGAGAAACCCTCTCTGGCGTGTACTTTTGGGGGTATTGAGCCTTTTCCGGAACTGCTTCATCCCTGGCCGCCTTTATTGCCTGATTGGTCGGAGTATTTCCCTTGGTGGGGGAAGTTGGAGTCTTCGTGGCATTCAAAAGCCCACCGTGGAGCTATTTCCACCGCACCCTTCCCGGGGCACTGCCCTCCGGTGCCTGGCGGATGGGACTGGATTTTTGTGGACCTTTTTTCTCCTGGTGCACACCCCCAAGACTGGGGGGATTCCTGGGCTTCGGTTTTAGCCGCGCACGCCAGCCCTCATGCCGTTTTAACGACGTATTGCTGCGCACGATCAGTTCGAGAGCGTCTCCAGCAGGCTGGTTGGGGTGTAGAAATCCTCCGCTCAAAGGGGTATAGAGATACTCTTCGTGCCCAAAGATGCATGCCGCTTCCTATTTCGGCATAATACCCCATGATGAATGGCCTCACCTCCCTTGGGTTCCTCGCCCTCCTCCTCTCCCTTCCTGGCTGTGGCATGCCAGCAGGGGGTGAGTGGATGTGGATTGCTCTGATTGCTCTTGTCCTTTTCGGCGGTGCCAAGCTCCCTGGTTTAATGGGCGGCCTTGGAAAGGGAATGAATGAGTTCAAAAAAGGGCTCAAAGATGGGGAATCCTCGGAAGACGAGGATGACCCAGATGCGCTCGACAAGTAATCCGACGACCGGCGATCAGCAACGACTTTGGACTGGAGCCTTGCTCAGCGGCGGGGCGTCGAAGCGTATGGGCCAAGACAAATTAGTCCTCCAGTTTCCGGATGGAACCTTCCTGCTGGACCGCCCTGCACGTGCACTTCAAGAGTCATGCGGCACTTGCCTCTTAGTTGGCAGTGAAAGCCGAAGCAGCACCGTAGCCGCAGAATTTCTAGCAACCCCAGATTTCATCTCAGGGGAAGGGCCTTTGTCGGCACTTCTTGGAGCAATGACGGTTTGTCAGACACCTTGGCTTTTGCTTCTTGGTGGGGACATGCCTTCCATCACTTCCAATCATTTGACGGATTTCCAGCGGCGAGCCGAAAAGTTTCCAGACCATGTCCTCATGGCGGAAAGCCCAAATGGGCTAGAGCCACTTTGCTCCGCTTGGCCGGCCGCGCTTTTCCCCCACGTTAAGGCACGTTGGGAATCTGGAACCCGAGCCCTACGAGACGCCGTTTCTGCAGAGTTTTTGCAGACCTACCGTATCTATTCTGAGGGGCAAGTTCCTACAATGAATGACCCTTTCCGGAACATCAATCACCCCGGAGATTGGGAAACTCTCCTTGCTGAATGGAAACCGTGAATCCTCCTCAACCTGCCATTTCCTTGGCAAACCTCTTTGCGCCCATTGAAGAGCAATTAGCTCTCGTGGACACGTGGATTACGGATGCTCTTGTCGGCGAGCACCCAAGGTTGGATCCGTTGTTGGTTCACCTCCATAAATTTCGGGGAAAACGGGTTCGTGCGGCACAAATATTGTTGATTGCTAAAGCGTCAAATTCAATTTCCGAATACCATATTCCATTGGCAGGTATCGTGGAACTCATTCATGCCGCTACTTTGGTTCACGA